>JAYURF010000197.1:0-1947 GCA_043756365.1 Acidimicrobiales bacterium | reverse complement strand
CAACTGGCATCCTCGGCACGCAGATGCAGTCGGTGGGCGAGGCGATGTCGATCGGGCGCACGTTCCCGGAGAGCTTGCAGAAGGGCCTGCGCTCGTTGGAGCAGGGCCGTTTCGGCCTTGGCTGCGACCCTGCCGAATGTCAGCTCGACGGGGTGAGCGACGACGACCTGCTCGCCACCGCGGCCATCGCCACACCGGACCGCATCCAGCAGGTCGGTGAGCTGCTGCGGCGCGGCGTGTCGATCGAAGCGGTGCATGATGCGACCCGGATCGATCCGTGGTTCCTCGACCAGATGAGCCTGATCACCGAGGAACGAGCCGTGCTTGCCGAGGTCGGCTTCGAGGGGATGGATCGAAGGTCGTGGAAACGAGCCAAGCGCCTCGGTTTCAGCGACGCCCAACTCGCCTACCTGTGGGATGCCGACGAGCTCACCGTGCGCGCCGCTCGCGAATCAGCGGGCGTGATGCCGACGTTCAAGACGGTCGACACCTGTGCGGCCGAGTTCGCGGCCGAGACGCCGTACCACTACAGCACCTACGAAGACGACGGTGAGGTGCGTCCGAGCGACCGCCCGCGGGTGGTCATTCTCGGCAGCGGTCCGAACCGGATCGGGCAGGGCATCGAGTTCGACTACTGCTGTGTGCATGCCTCGTTCGCTTTGCGCGATGCGGGTTTCGAGACGGTGATGGTCAACTGCAACCCCGAGACGGTGAGCACCGACTACGACACCAGCGACCGGTTGTACTTCGAGCCACTGACCCGTGAGGATGTCCTCAACGTGATCGCCGCCGAGACAGCGGCGAGCGGGGGAGTGGCCCCGAAGGTGATCGTCAGTCTAGGTGGCCAGACCCCGCTGAAGCTCGCCGGGTTGCTGCCTGCCGAGATCATCGCCGGCACCTCGCCGGCCTCGATCGACCTGGCCGAGGACCGCGAGAAGTGGAACGTGCTGTGCGACGAGCTGTGCATCCCGCAGCCTCCCGGCGGAACGGCGACCGATCTCGAGCAGGCGCTGCAGATCGTCGACCGGGTCGGGTTCCCGGTCCTGGTCCGGCCGAGTTATGTGCTGGGCGGGCGGGCGATGCAGATCGTCCACGACCACGACCAGCTTGGCCGGGCGATGGCCGAGCTCGCCGGCTTCGGCAGCCTCGGCAAAGAGGGAGGGCTGTCGGCCGAACGGCCGGTGCTGGTCGACCGATTCCTGGAGGATTCGATCGAGGTCGATGTCGACGCGATCCGTGACCACACCGGTGAGGTGCTCATCGGCGGGGTGATGGAACACGTCGAGGAAGCCGGTGTGCACTCCGGTGATTCCGCATGCGCGATCCCCCCGCAAACACTGCCGAGCTGGGTGGTGGAAGTGATCGAGGCGTACACCCGCTCGATCGCTGCGGCGCTCGACGTGCGCGGCCTGATCAACGTGCAATATGCGGTGTCGGGGACCACGGTGTACGTGATCGAGGCCAACCCGCGCGCCAGTCGAACGGTGCCGTTCGTGGCCAAGGCCACAGGTGTGCCGCTGGCCAAGGTGGCCACACGGGTGATGCTCGGGGCGACGTTGGCCGAGCTGCGCGCGGAGGGTCTGCTGATCCCGCCGTCGGATCATGGGCACGTTGCGGTGAAGGAGGCGGTGTTGCCGTTCAGCCGGTTCCCCGAAGTGGACACTGCGCTCGGGCCCGAGATGCGGTCCACCGGCGAGGTGATGGGCATCGATGTCACCTTCGGTAAGGCGTTCTTCAAAGCCGAGCTCGCGGCCGGCACGCTGTTACCGTCGGATGGCACGGTGTTCTTGTCCCTCGCCGACGGAGACAAACCCGCCGGTCTCGTCGTGGCGACTCGGTTGCGTGAGCTCGGCCTCGGTATCGCTGCCACCGAAGGGACCGCTGCCTACCTGGCCCGGTTCGGTCAGCCGGTCGATCTGGTGGTCGGCAAGGTCAGCGAGGGCGCCG
>JAYURF010000196.1:0-5272 GCA_043756365.1 Acidimicrobiales bacterium | reverse complement strand
GGCCGTTGCCGTCGAGACGCGCCGGTGACAACGACTGCGGTCGTCGTCGCCGTGGCGTTCCTTGCCGCCGCGGCCGCCTTCGCCGCCTCGATATCGCGACATCACCACGATCCGCTCGACACCGTGGGTGCCGAACGCGCGTTGCGTCGGCAGATCTGGCGCCACCCGCGGGTGTTGCGATTCGCCCGGCAGCGCCTCGACCGGAAGTCGGCTGGCGGGCTGATGCTCACCGTGGCCTTCGGTATCGTCTTCGTGATTGCGGCAGGCTTGGGGCTGCTGGTCGACGTGGTGGACGAGAACGCGCGCGTGGCGTCGATCGATGCGTCGGTGTCGGAGTGGGGCTCGCGCAATGCCTCATCGGATGCGGCCGGGGTGTTGAAGGCTGTCACGCAACTCGGATCGACCGTCGTCGTGTTCGTGGTCCTCGCTGTGGTTGCGGCGATCGATTATCGACGCCGAAAGTCTCGTTCGGTGTTCGCGTTCCTGGCCATCGTGCTCGGCGGCGAACTCATCTTGAACAACGCTCTGAAGGTGATCGTTGGGCGCGACCGGCCATCGGTACTGCGGCTCGTCGAAGCCCACGGGCTCTCGTTTCCGTCGGGCCACACGGCGGCGGCCGCAGCGGGCTGGTCGGCGGCAGCGCTCGTGCTCAGCCGCGACCGGGCACGGCCGGTGCGGGCGCTTGCGGCGAGCATCGCGGTGCTGATTGCGGTTGCCGTCGGCACGAGCCGGGCATTACTCGGGGTGCACTGGGTAACCGATGTGGTCGGCGGCCTGCTGCTCGGGTGGGGTTGGTTCTTCTTGGTTGCCGTCAGCTTTGGAGGCCGACGCCAGGAGTTGGGTTCGCCGGTCAGCGCCGAGACCGCGGTCAGCGCCCACGAGGCAATCGTGCGTCCGCCCGCCGACCAGCGGCCGATGGGAACCGCACGGTGAGTACGGCTCGAGTGGTCCCTGAAACTGTCGGGAGCCCCGGCATCGGCCCGCTTGCCGTGGTCGCGTCGATGTCGCCGAAGCAACTGTTCTTCGACTCGATCGCGCGCCTTCGTTTCGCCGACGGTTTCAGCCATGCACGGGCGATGGCGTTCCAGGTGGTGCTGACGCTCGTGCCCGCCTCGATTGCGTTCGTGGCGTTGGCGCAGGTGCTCGACTGGGAGTCGGTGTCACAGTCGGTCCTACACATCACCGAGCTGGTGTCACCCGGCGCCGCAAGCGAGGTTTTTCGCGAAGCGTTCGAGCAAGGTCTCGGCGAAACCAGTTCAGCACTTGCTGCGCTAATCGGCGGCACCGTGGCCGCAGCCATCGCCGGCACGACGGCGTATGGCCAGGTCGAACGAACCGCAAACCGGATCTACGGCGTCGAGGTCGATCGGTCCAGTCGCCGCAAGTACACCGTGGCTGCGACGATGTTCGCGGTCACGGCCGTCATCGTGTTGCTCGGATTGCTTGGTGTTGGTGTCCTCGAGGACTGGCGCGTCGCCCACACCGGCGGGTGGGACACGTTCAGCAGGGTTATCATCTGGCCCGTGGCCGCAGCGATCGTGCTCGCAGCCTTTGTCGTGATCTTCTCGGTCTGCCCGCGCCGCCGTCAGCCGGGTGCCAGGTGGGTGGCGGTGGGCGCCGCGGTCACCATGGTGGGCTTCGCAGTCGTGTCCGTCGCCCTCGGCGCGTACCTTGGCGCAAGCGGTTCGTTCGGCGACACCTACGGCCCGCTGGCCGGACAGATCGGAGCGTTGTTGTGGGCATACGGCATTGCCATTTCGGTGTTCCTCGGAGTTGCGGTGTCAGCCCAGATCGAGGCAGTCCGCGCTGGTGCCGCCGACCCGCGCGACACCAGCAAGGTCGAGTTGGGAGAACCCGACGCAGCGTCGGTGCCATATGGCGCGGCGCTGATGTTCTCCGAATCCGATGCCCACCACGATCACCGCGACGTCGTGACCAGAACACAAACCAAACCTGAGGAGATCGAACGATGAGCGCAGAAATTGCTGTGGTGGTCAATAGCCGCAAGGTCGACAAATCGACGCTGAGCGCTCTGAAGGCGGCCATCGCCGAGCACGAGCTCGGCAAGGTTGCGTGGTACTCGATCGAGCACGGTTCGGACGGCGCAAAAGCAGCGGCCAAGGCGGTCCGCCGAGGCGCCGAAGTCGTCGTCGTGTGCGGAGGTGACGGCACGGTACGGGCAGCATCGGAGGCGCTGAGTGGCACCAAGAGCGTGCTTGCCGTGGTTCCCGCGGGCACCGCCAACCTGTTCGCCACAGGGTTGAAGTTGCCGAGCGATCCTGCCGACGTGATCGCCGCAGTGGTCGCCGGAGCGAGCATTCGCCTCGACAACGGCACGTGCAACGGTCAGACCTTCAACGTCATGGCCGGCAGCGGTTTCGATGCAGCGATGATTGCAGATGCCGAAGACGGCAAGGAACGCTGGGGGACCCTCGCCTACGTGAAGTCGGGTATCCGCGAAGCGCGGGCGCGTGAGCCGTTCGTGGCCACAGTGCGCGTTGATGGCGACACGTTGTTCGAAGGAGAAGCCACCTGTGTGTTGGTGGCGAACATCGGCTCGCTCAAGGCCGGCGTCGAAGCAATGCCCGACGCGTCGCCCGTGGATGGGCTCTTGGACGTCGCCGTCATCACGGCCAACGGCGCTCGGGAATGGGCGTCGTTGATGGTCAGCGCGTTACGGCACCGGCAGCAGTCGTCGAGCCACGCGCTCCTCAGCCAGGGCGAACGGATCAGTGTGAAGTTCGACGAAAAGCACCGTTTCGAACTCGACGGCGGCTGCAAGGGCAAAGCCAAGAGGCTCGACTTCGAAGTGATGCCCCGGGCCCTGCGCGTGTGCGTCGCCTCCCCCGCATCGCCGACCTGAGTTCGCCCGGAACTCAGGTCGCACGGGCCTGAGTTCGCCCGGAACTGAGCTGCACCCCGACCGGGTCATCCGGGCAAGTCGCTGGTCGGCAAAGTGAGGGTGCGAACCCCTTGACGTTGCCGGGCGACGCGCACGACGCCGATCACGCTCGCTGCGACCGGTACGGCGGCGAAAGCGCCGATCAGGCCGGCGACTTGAATGCCAACGGAGATGCTGGCCAACACGGCTAGCGGATGGATCTTGAGGAAGCGGCCGTAGATCATCGGTGCGAGCAGGTCGTTGTCGAGTTGCTGCACCACGAGCGCCGACACGGCAACGATGATCGCCGGTGTAGTGCCGGCGCTGACCAGCGTCACTCCGACGGCGACCAACCCGGCGCCGACCGCACCGACGAACGGCACGAACGCGCCGATGAAGGTGAGCAATCCGAGCACGATCGCCAGATCGCCGCCAACCAAGGCGACGGTGACGGCGATCGCGGTCCCTTCGACGATGCCGAGCATGGCGGCTCCACGCACGTACCCCGACAACGCATTGCCGATGGCGGTGAACATCGCCCGTGCCTCGTCGCGACGGTCCGCGGCGAGATGGCGAATCGCCCAGTCGATCATCATCGAACCGTCGCGCAGGAAGAAAAATGTTGCCACGATCGTGAACAACAGGGAGGCCACGAACGTCCCGAGCGCTTGCGCGCCGGTAATCAAGGAATCGGCCGACGTCTCGTCGACTCCACCGAAGTCGTCGCGCAAACGCTGCACGTCGCTTCCATCGAAACCGAATGGGCGTTCGTCGGCGACCCACCCCTGCAGCCGGTCGGCCGCCTCGCCGAGTTGGTCGCCGAGCACGCGTGTCTGATCGATCAACGCCGGCACGATCAGGAGGCCGCCGAGGACAAGCAGGCCGAGAAAGCTCAGCAGAGTGAGCACTGTGGCGAGAGATGTGGACAAGCCAAGTCGTTCAAGTCTGCTGCGCACCGGAGCGAGTATGACGCAAATCAGGATTGCAATGAACAGTGGGAGCACCACCTCGCGGATTCGCCACAGAAACCATCCAACGGTCACTGCGACGACGAATATCCCGACCAGATGCCAGCACTGGCGCCCCCAGCGAGACACGATGTGACCGGCACTCATCGCAAGTGGTGCCCGCTGGTGTGCGGGGTCAAACACGCGCCAACGATGATGCCAGCGCGGTCTCGGCTGACATCATCGTTGGCATGAACGAGCGCCGCAGCGCTGGGAATCCAGTTACCGGTCGACTTCGTATGTGGTGGTCTGGCTGGTGATGCGAGGTACCAGCAGTGCGGCGAGGACCACGACGACGGCGAGGACGAAGGAGATCCAGGCAAAGTTCGACTCAAGGCCGAGCCGGTCCGCGAAGCGGTCCGATTCGATTGCCCCGACGAAGGAGCCGATGCCCAACAAGACGCCGAAGAACACTGCCGCGCCTCGTGAGGCAACCGCTGCAGCGAGCAGCAGCACCGCCCCGACACCGATCTCGATCAAGCCGAGCAGCGTGGTGTGCTGGAATCCGACGACATCGACAATCGGATCCGACAGCGATCCGTCGAAACCGCCTCGGGCCACAGCGATCAACCCGACGACGGCGAAGACGATACCGACGGCTCCACATACTGCCGAGTCGAATGCCCAACGCCGAGCGGTCGCCCTGGTACGCCGCTCCACGGTCGGCTCGGCCGCCACGACGTAGCGGTCGTGGACCGGTACTTCCTGCACGACCGTTGTCTGGATCCTCGGGTCGTTCGGGTAGGGCGGGTCGTTCGGGTAGGAGGGATCATTGTCGTACGGAGCCTCGTCACGGATGTACATCGGTTCACCGCTACTGCTGGGCGGCCGAAGCGGTGGTTGATCTGGAAAAGGTTGGCGGTCTGGGGATGGCTGATGACTCATGCGTGGGTCTCCTGCGTAGCTCTGGATGGGGTCTGAATGGGGATCTGGAGGATCCCGCGGGATGTGGTCGGGTTAATGACGGACGGTGCGCCGACCATTTGCGGCCCGGTACACCAACAGGGCAACGATCGAACCGATGATCGAGCCAATGATTCCGGAGGCTTGGAATGCCCCGTTGTCACCATCGTTGCGGAACAGCACATACCCGAGGAACCCGCCGATGAATGAGCCAACGACACCCAACACAAGCGTGGCGCCAACCGTCATTGAGTCGTCACCCGGGACGACTGCTCGCGCGACGAAGCCGCCGATCAATCCGATGATGAGGAGGAAGAGAATGAAACCAATCATGAAAAAGCCCCTTTGTTGATTCGGTGCGATTTGGTGGCGCCGGATGACGTTTGTCGAGGATTCTGTATCCGTAGCCGCGTTCGGGTAAACCCGATCGATTGTTAAGTATTTGTGACGGTCGTACGGCGGCCCGCGCCGAACGGCGGCT
>JAYURF010000195.1:0-5275 GCA_043756365.1 Acidimicrobiales bacterium | reverse complement strand
CGGCGAGGTAGGCGAACGAGAGCACAGCGAGACCGGATCCGTAGGTGAAGTTGGCCGACGACACCTCGACCTGTTTGAAGCCGAGCATCACACCCCCGATACCGGCCAGGGCGGCGCTCAACGCGAAGGCCAGCAGTTTGGTGCGCGACACGTTGACCCCGGCGGCGGCGGCGGCCCGCTCGTTTGCCCGCACTGCGAGGAATCGCCGGCCGACGCCGGTGCGGCGGATGTTCGCCACTGCGATCGCACAGATCGCCAGCAGGATCGCACCGAAGATCACGAACGCAGGAGCCTCGTTCTGCTCACGTCCGCTGCGGGCCCCGATGTCGAGCCCGAAGAAGGTCGGTTCCTTGATGTAGGCAGGCACCCCGGCCCGGAGTTGGGTGATGTAGGCGTTCTCGAAGTACACGGCCTGGATCGCCACCCCCGCCGAGATCGTGACGACCGCAAGCTGGACACCGCGGATGCGCAGCGCTGGTAGGCCGACGATGACGCCCACGATCACCGCCGCGATCACTCCGATCAGGGCCGCCAGCGGCCACGGGAGCCCGGGGCCCGTGACCGGTACGAGGTTCGAACCGCGACCGATTCCGTCGGCCATCATCCGGGCGGTGAAGAATGCCGCGATGCCAGCGAATGTCATCTGCGCCAGCGAGATCTGACCGGTGTACCCCGTGATCACCACGATCGACAGCATGATGATCGAGATCACGATTCCGTTCTGGAGCGAGTTCGCGAACCGCGTTCGTGCACCCGAGTTCTCGAACACGAAGGCCAACAGGATCAGCAACGTCACCCACACCAGTGCGTGTTCATAGATGCGCGTCGGTTGCGGCGCGCGGGGCAGGCGCTGCTCGCTGACCGTGCCGCGGATCGGCAACGACTTGCCACGCCACGCGAGGACGACGACGATCACCACCAGCGGCAACGATGACCGCACGCCGTTCTGCAACCACTCGAGCGCCGGTCCGGTGAACCATGCCGAGCGTTTGACGTCGAGCAGGGTTTGCACCGCGCCGAGTCCGAGGCCACCAACCACGGCGATCGGGACCGACCTGAGGCCACCGATGAGGGCCGCGGCGAGTGCAGGGATGATCAATGCCGTGAGGCCGATCGGCGTGATCGTGCCCTGGATCGGGCCGACGATGATGACCGCCAGCGTTGCCGTGACCGAGGCGATGATCCAGTTCGCTAGTGCGAGGGATTGCGGCGAGTAGCCGAGCAGCACAGCGCCCTTTTCGTTCCCGGCCGCGGCTCGCGTGGCGAGGCCGAACCGGGTGAACCGGTACCCAGCCCACATGAGTGCGCCCATGAGGATCGCGAAACCAACCACATAGATGGCGTTGCTCGGGTACGTCTTGCCGAGCCCGAGGAAGTTCTTGATCGGGTCGGACGGGATGACGCTGCGGGGCTGCGGGAATGAGTTGCCGAAGTTGAGCAACGCGGCACTTTGGAGGTACAACGCCAGCCCGAGCGAGGCGATCACCTTGCCGAGCGGCGCTGCGTTCCGCAAGGGCCGGAACACGAGGAAGTGAGCAGCGGCACCGAGGAACGTCGCCATCAGCAGCGCCAGGATCAGTGATGGCACCATCGGCCACGCCCCGTCGCTGTCGAGGGTGATCCGCACCGGAACGTTGAGCGTGTGCGTGGGTAGGAAGTCGACCCACGGCAGGAACAGTTCGCCTCGGTTCCAGGCGGTGTCGAAGGTGAACATGCCGTACATGGCGAGTGCGCCATGAGCAAAGTTGATGACGCCGGAGCCCTTGTAGGAGATCACGAGGCCGGCGCCGAGCATGGCGTACAGCGCACCGATTCCGAGACCGATCAACAGGTTGAAGATGATGTCGTTCACGCACGCCTCCCATGGTTGCGTCGAATCGAGATCTTGAGCGACGCCGTGTGCGGTGCCCCGAGAAGGCGGGACGCACCGTGGTGCGTCCCGCCTTCGAGTGTGGTGCGGGTGTTCGGTCCCGGTACCGGGACCACCCGCGGAAACTCAGCGCAATCAGCCGCCCGGTCGTAGTGCGGTGCCGGCCACGAGGTCGAGACCATTGAGGCGTTCAATCACCGTGACGAGCTTCTCCCCGTCCCACTGACCGACCGAGATCGACGAGCCGCAGACCGCGACATATGGCTGGGGTGCGCCGCTGCAGTTGAGCGGCGAGTTGCCAAACGATGGCTGGGTGCCATCGGTTACCGAATACGCCTCGCTGATCGAAGCACCCGTGACCTCACCGTCGATGGTTTGAGCGATTTGCCACAGCGACATGATTGCCGTGAAGCCCTGGCCGGCAAACCCCTTGAACAGGTCGTCTTCGGTCATGCCGTACTCGAGGCCCTTGGTCTGGTAGGTGGTCGCATCTTCGAGGTGCTGGCCCTCGAGGCCCTCGAGCGGCGACAGCAGTCCGTTCTCGGTGCCCGTCAGATAGATCCCCTTGGCAAGGTCGCCTGCGGCCTTCATCGCGGTGAAGTCGATGCAGGCACCCGAGAGTACGAGCGGGACCTGATCCGGCGTCCAGCCGACCCGGCCCAGCGCATCGACCAGGTTCCAGCAGTCTGCACCCTGACCCGAGAACACGATCACGTCGGGATCGAAGTCGAGGACCTCGGTCGCCTGTGGCGTCGCGTCGGGCGTTGCCGGGGCCAGCGGTACACCGATGTGGGTGAGGTCCGGCCGTTCACCAGCACGGGCGGCGTCGCCCGGCTCGGTACCGTTGATCACGTCAAGCGGCTTCGCTTCGAGGTCGTTGTAGCAGACGACGCCAGGGGGCGTGTCGGCCCACGGCACGCTGACCTTGCTCACCGTGATCCCTTCGAGGTCCTCGATCTCGTCGGTGGCGAACTGGATCAGACCAGTGTGGACGCCGAGGCACCCGCCACCCGCACCGATCGCGAAGACGCCGGGCGAGGTGAAGTCGGCGATCGTGATCGGTGTGACCGCGAGCACCGGGATGTCCGAGCCCTTGTAGATCGAGAAGTGGTTGCCGAAGAAGTTGATCGTCGAGATCGCCAGGTCGACGCCGTCAGCGGACAGCTCGTTCGCGCAGCGCTGCGAATCGTCCGGCGAGATGATCGATTTGCACAGCACGATCTCGATCGGGCGACCCTGGAGACCGCCCAACTCGGCGTTCACGTAGTCGGCCGCGGCTTGGATTGCGATCGAGAACTCTGGGAACGACCCATTGGGGTCGCCCTCGGGGTTCTGCACGCCGATGCGGAACGGCTCGCCGGTCGCTTCGCCGCTCGGTGCTTCCGCAGTGTCGCCGGTGGTGTCGCTCGGCTCCTCCCCGGCAGTGGGTGCCGGGGTCTCGGCGGTTGTGTCTGCCGGTGGCGCATCGGACGATTCGACCGCTGGCTCGGTCGCGCCCGACGCAGTCTCGATCGGCGCCTCCTCGACGGCAGCCTCTTCGTCGCTGCCACATGCCGCGAAGACGAAGGCGAGGCTGAACAGCCCCGCCATCAGGCGTCGCGACGACGTGATGGATCGTGAATTCATAGGAACCAATCCCCCGTATAGCTAGTGAACCGTCGCTCTCCCCGAGAGCGGCGGCCAAGACGCTGCAGGCGTCCTGGCCAGAAACTAATTCACGGATAGGTTCCTGCACGAACCGTGGGACAGGTTTTCGGCGGATCCTGCGAGTCAGCCCGCGGCGTCGTGGATGCCGGGGATACCGGCGCGCATCGCCTCGTACCAGTCCGGGCGCGGCTGGACACCGGGGTATCCGGTGCCGACGCGAGCGGCAGAATCGGCGTTCCACTCATGATGGATCGGTGGGATCTGGTAGTAGCCGTTCGCCGCGTTCGTTCCCCCGTCGACGTTCAGGTCGTGGCCGGTGATGTACGCGGCGGCGTCGGATGCAAGGAACATGACCGGCGCAACGATTTCGGGCAGCTCGCCGATCCGGCGCATCGGTGTGCGCGATGCGATCCAGCGATCCATCCCCATCCCCTCCAACGCGGGCCGTACCATCTCCGTGACGATGAAGCCCGGAGAAACCGAGTTCACCCGCACTCCGCGATCCGCCCACTCGCAGCCGAGCTGCATCGTGACGTTGCGCAGTGCACCCTTGGCGGCGGTGTACGCAATCACGTTCAGCTCGTTCGCGCCGTGGCCCATGATCGAACAGATGTTGACGATCGAACCGCCGCCCGACGCCAGCATGTGTCGGCCAACCTCGCGCAGGTACATGAACGCACCGCTGAGATCGACCGCGAGGATCCTGTTCCATGTCGGCATGTCGAAGTGTTCCGGCGCGATCCCGCGCATGTCGCTGACGCCCGCGTTGTTGATCAACACATCGATCCGCCCGTGCCGTTCGACGGCTGTATCGACGACTCGTTGGACGTCGTCCTCGATCGACACATCCCCCGGAACCACCGTCACGGTTGCACCCGACGCGCGACACGTGTCGGCGACGCCTTCCAGCAGATCGGCCGAACGCGCGGTCAAGACGAGGCCTGCGCCAGCCGCCGCAAACCCGTGTGCGAAGCCCTCACCCAGCCCCATCGACGCCCCGGTGACCAACACCGTCTTACCGCTGAAATCAAACACGGCTACCCCCACGTTCCCTATCCCGAACTCATAGTGTGGACGACCGAGAGGCACCGTCCGTCACCGGACCTGACCGGGTAGCCGACGGCGTTGTTCCCCTGGTGGCCAGCGCACCGGAATCATGCGTGCTGGCTTGACGGAACGAGGTGATCCTGGCGTCAGGGGCCGATCGGTCGCTGGTTGGCGGGCCGGTCGAACGATCCCTGGCGGAAGACGGCGGCGTCGATCCCCATCGTGTCCGGAAGGTGCTCGACGACGTCGCTGTTGTGAACGCAGACGCGGTGTGCGATACGCCACTCGCCGTCGCGACACTCGTAGGTGTCGAGGTACCGGCCGTACCACGTGGACAGTCGCCGCTGGTTCTCGTCGAAGAGGTAGCTCACGTTGTATGCCTCGCCCGACGCCGACGCGCCATCGGCTGCGATTTCGACGCGATGGTTGAAGATCGTGTGCATCGTCCACGTCCACCGGTCGTGGGTACTGACGACCCGGTCGCAGAACGTCCAGGCGTTGCCCACGTACACCCCGTGATCGTCGGTCGCATCCGGCCAGTAGGCCGATTTCATCACGTCGGCATCGAGGCGGTCGACGCCGTACGAGTATCGGCGAGCCGCCTCACGGCAGGCTTCGATCGCCAGCAACTGCTCGATCGTCGGGGTCGGGTTGGATTGGATGGCCATCGTCGTCCTCTCGTCGTCTCATCGTCGTCTCATCGTGTCGGGT
>JAYURF010000194.1:0-1948 GCA_043756365.1 Acidimicrobiales bacterium | reverse complement strand
GGGCCCACGCCTGCACCACGTACAGAAACGCCGGCCCGGCCCCGAGCCAGTAGAACGGCACGAACGCGAATGCGATGAGGTTGACGTGATGGCCCCAGAAGTCGAGGCCGCGCACGCTCATGAACGTGTCGCCGCCACGCGACACGAGCCACAGGCCCTGGTCGTAGATCCCCATGTCGTAGGACCATGTGCCGAAATTCCGGTGGCTCTGCACACCCAGCCGCCCGAACAGCACCCCGAAGATCACCACGCCCGCACCCACCAACCATGCGGCCGGGTGGGTGTTCATCATCCGCTGCCACACCCGATCGGCCGCTTGCCTCGCCCAGATCTGCAGCGGGTGCGGGCTCAGCGGGTGCGGGTTCACGCCTCGCGCAAGACGGGGACCAAGGCCGATAGCACGCCGTTGACGAACCGGCCGGAATCGTCGGTGGAGAACCGCTTGGCCAACTCGACGGCTTCGTTGATCACCACCGCGACCGGTACGTCGGGACGCGCCAGCAGTTCGAAGCCGGCGATACGCATCACTGTGAGATCGAGCAGCGGCATCCGCGACAACGTCCAGCCCTTGGCGTGCGCGGCGATCTGCTGGTCGAGTTGCTCACGATGCAACTCGACGCCGGTGACCAGCAAGCGGGTCAGCTCATCGGGCTCGACCACCTGAGCGTCCAGCACCTCGGTCGCCGGGATCGCCTTCGAGGATGCTTCGTAGAGCAACATCATCGAACGCTCACGGGCATCGGAGCGTTCGTCGCCGAGCGGGCGTGGGACTCGTGGACGGCCCTGCCGATTCGTGGTCATCAGACCCGGGCGATGTATTCGCCCGTGCGGGTGTCGACGCGCAGCCGGTCGCCGATGTTGATGTGCAGCGGGACCTGCACGACCTTGCCGGTCTCGAGCGTGGCCGGCTTCTTTGCACCGCTGACCCGGTCGCCTTGCAGACCCGGATCGGTCTCGGAGACCAGCAGCTCGACAGCAGCCGGGATCTCGACGGTGACGATCTCGTCGTTGTAGAACGCGATGAGCGCGATGGCTTGCTCGACGAGGTAGTCGGCGGCATCACCGAGCGCGAGCGGGGCCACGTTCATCTGCTCGTAGCTCTCGGTGTCCATGAACACGTACTCGTCGCCGTCGCGGTACAGGAACTGCATGTCCTTCTTGTCGAGCAGCGCCTGCTCGACTCGGATGCCGGCATTGAACGTGCGCTCGAGGATGTTCCCGGTACGCAGGTTGCGTAGCTTGGAGCGAACGAATGCGCTGCCCTTGCCAGGCTTGACGTGCTGGAACTCGACCACCTGGAACAAGCCGATGTCGAGTTCGAGCGTGATCCCGTTCTTCAAGTCGTTGGTGCTGATGGCAGGCATGGGGTGTCCTTGGGGGATCTGGTGAGGGTTCGGCCGCCGGAACTGGTCACCTCGACCAGGTCTTCGACCCGGATTCCGCCGAAACCTCCACGATAGACCCCGGGCTCCACCGTCACCACGTCTCCCTCCTGCAAAACCCAACTGGCGGAGGCGTTGACGAACGGATCCTCGTGGATCAACAAGCCGACCCCGTGCCCGGTGCCATGGGTGAACCAGCCGCCGAGGCCGGCTTCGGCGATGATGCCCCGGCACACCGCATCGAGCTCACGCGTATCGAGACCGGGCCGGACCGCAGCCACCCCGGCCACCTGCGCGGCGAGCACCACATCGTAGGCTCGCTGCTGCCCAGCGGTCGGCCGGCCGATGATGAACGAGCGGGTCATGTCGCTGTGGTAGCCGTCGACGAGTGCGCCGACGTCGATGATCAGCGTGTGCCCGACCTCGATCACGGTGTCGGTCGGGCGGTGGTGAGGCAGCGGTGCGTTGACCGGGCCGGTGGCAACGATCGTCTCGTAACTCGGCCCGGCCGCACCGAGCTCGCGCATCCGCTGTTCGAGTGCGTTGCGGATCTGCACCTCGGTGAA
>JAYURF010000193.1:0-5276 GCA_043756365.1 Acidimicrobiales bacterium | reverse complement strand
AGTACGGTCCGTTCGTGCTCAACGACCGGGCCGGCGTGGAGCAGGCGTTCCGTGACTACCAGGACACGCAGTTCGGTGGCTGGCCGTGGCCAAGCAACGAGCCCGTTCACGGTGACGACCCGCAGCGTTTCGCCCGTCGCCCCGACGGCACCGTCGAACGACCCTGACCCATCCGGTCACGGAATGTGCGGTTCGGCGCGGTACAACGGCACCGGGGTGGCGATGCCCTTCACGAACACCGAACCGAGTGAGCAGAACGAGGCTGTCTCGGGGGTTCCGGTGGCGCGCGATTCAACGCCAACCTGATCGAGAAACGCCTCCGAGACCACCACCTCGCCGGGTGCGGCGACGGCCGCGATTCGTGATGCCAGGTTGACATCTCGGCCGATGAGGTCGTCGCCGCGCTGGCGCGGCGTACCGAAGTGCGCGCCGACACGAACCCACAACGGGAACGTGTCGACCTCGAGGTCGGTCAAGCGGCCCTGCAACCGCAGGCTTGACGACATCGCTGCGAGTGCGGTGTCGAACCACAACAGCATGCCGTCGCCCAGTTCCTTGACGATGCGCGACCCCTCGCCGAGAACGGAGCGCACCGCAACCTCGTGCGCGTCGACCAGCTTCAGTGCAACCTCGTCACCGTGCAGTTCGGTCAGCTCGGTGAACCCGACGATGTCGGTGAACACGATCGCTCCGCAGACCTGCGCACTCACCCTGTACGGATCTCGATCGCTCCCGAGATGCTGCTCACCTCGATGTGTGCTCCATCACCCGCAGCGAGCTCTCCCGACACACGGCCAGTCACCGATCGCAGCGCCATCGTGCCCGTCGCCGACGCGGGCAGCTCGACAGCCACCTTGCCGCTGACCGTGTGGACTTCGAGTTGAGCGTCGATGTCGGCATCGACGCTCACCGCGCCTGTGACCGTGCGGATCGCACCGCGGGTGCGCAATTGGCCCACATCGACCCGGCCCGACACGGTGGAGATCTCGACGTCAGCGGAGCTGTCCAACTCGATCCGTCCGCTCCCGGTGACCACACGGCAGCAGCCGTCGCAGTCGCCGATCTTCATCCGCCCCGACGCACTTCGCGCCTCGACATCGCTGGCGAGTTCGAGCCTGACGGTTCCACTGACCGTCATCACCCGTACCGACCCCAGTCGTCCTCGTGTGGTGATCGAGCCCGACGCGGTACTGACCGAGACGGCGCAGCCCTCCGGGCACTCGACGTCCACCTTGCCGGATGAACCGATCAACTCGTAGAGCGACGGGCTCGTCGGTCGGACCGCGACACCGTTCAGCATCACCTCGGTGGTGGCTGCCGACGCGCTGATGGTCACCGCGCTGGAACGCCCACACACCCGGATCTCGATCGGAGCCACATACGCACGATACGTCACGACGGCCGGAGGCGAGCGTGTCGTCGGGCACCTCTCGCATGGTCTGCCCGGATCATCAGGTTTGGGTCGGCGTCAGGGCGGCGCGGACCAAACGTTCGCCGAGGAACTCTCTGGCGATGGCGGCCGACGCGTCGGGGGACCAGTGCACGCCGTCGGGGCGGGCGTCGTGGTCGATGTCGAGGCCGCTGTCACTCAGCCAGCGAGGAAGGTCGACCACGCTCACGGTTCCGTCGGATTCGCCGGCGAGGCGATCCATCGAGTCGTACAGCACCGCGTGACGTCGAGGGTCCTCCTGGGTCTGGCCGGAGTCCCACCAGAACACGTTTGGTACCGGTTCGCGGACCCACACCACGTGGCCCGCGCCGGCCTCGAGCAGTGTGGAGGTCAGCATGGCGAAATCGGTGTCGATCCGGTCGGCGAACTCCTGATCGAATGGAGTCCGGGCCTCATCTGTGCTCCACCGCCGGTCGAGCACATCCCACGAGGTGGTCAGCAACATCACCACGTCGGGTTGCAACGAGCGTACCGACGCGAGCAACCGCTGATCGAGCCACTCGTTGCAGCGAGCCGGCACCGGCTCCCACGCCTGCACCAATCGCTCGCCGTCGCGGACGAATCCGCAGCCCTTCTCGGTGTTGATCGACACCTGTGCCAATTGCGGCTGCTCGATCGCCCACACCGCAAGCCCGTATCCGGTGGCCTCCGCGGTCGAGTCGCCCGCGACGAGGACGCGCACGGGCCGCTCCAGCGTCGGCAGCGGAGGCTCCGTGGATGACGGCGCGACCGTGTTGACGAGGGTGCCTGTGCCCGGAGGTGGTGTGTCAACGGGCGTGGCGGCGGTTGTTCCCGCCGCGGCAGGCATCGTCGGCGACGTCGATGCGGGGCCGGCGGCGATGAGTGGGGCCAGGGTGCCGGCGCCGGTGGGTTGAATCGCGGCGGCGGCAGCAGCGTCGCCCGCCTCCCGCCAATAGTCGCTGGTCGGACCCGGGATCGCCACCGCAACGCTGAGCGCCACCGCGGCCGAGCCCGCGAGAGCCGCGGAGCCCACCATCGCCGGACGCCACGACAGCCCGGTGCGGATCGGTCGTTCGACGAGCACGAACGAAACCTGCGCGAGCGCGAGCGTAGCGGCGAGGCGCAGCGCCAACAGTGGGCCAGCGGCGAGGTGGACGCGGGGTTCGTCGAGGATGAGGAAGATCGGCCAATGGAACAGGTACACGCCGTAGCTGATCCGGCCCAACCACGCCAGCACGGGGTGCGACAGGGCGACCGCAGCGCCCCCCGGTACCTGCAGGCCGACCACCACTGCGGCACTGGCCACCCCCACAAGTGGCAGGCCTCCCGAGTAGGCGGGGCCCCCGGCAGCGGGAAACATGACAACGGCCGCCGCCAGCGCGGCGAGACCGATGGGGGCGAGCCAGCGGACCACGTCAGGCAACGCCGCGGCCGGTGGCCGGGAGGCGACCGGGGACTCGCGCAGGGACGCACACAGGAACGCGCACAGGGCGCCGACAAGGATCTCTGCCGCCCGCGCCGGGGTCGCCCAGTACGCGGCGTCGGCGCCCCACACCGCCGCGATCAATGGTGCCGCAGCTGCGAAGCACGCCGTCACCACGCTGACCGTGACCAGCTGGCTTCGAGCTGAGCGAGCAGTTCGACACAGCAGCACGAACATCAGCGGCCACAGCCAGTAGAACTGTTCCTCGATCGCCAGCGACCAATAGTGCTCGACAGGCGAGGCCTGCCCAGCACTACGCGCCAGCAGTTCCTGATACGAACCACCGCCGGCGAGCGACACCCAGTTGGCCACCTGCAGCGTGGCTCCCAGCAGGTCGCGTCGCATCGTGGTGACCTCGTCGAACCAGTCCGTGGCGAGCGCCGCCAGCATGATCAAGCCGATGCAGGCAAGGCTGGCCGGGAGCAGCCGCTTGGCACGGCGCCCGTAGAACGCGCCGACACCAACGGTGCCGGTGCCGCGTTGCTCGGCGATCAACAAGCTGGTGATCAGAAACCCCGACAGGGTGAAGAACACCGACACACCGAGGTAGCCGCCGCCGAAGCCGGGTACGTCGGCGTGGAACAAAAGCACGACAGCCACCGCCAGGGCACGGAGCCCGTCGAGCGCAGGCTGATGTGCAATGCCCGGACGCGCCATGGTGCCAGCAGCTTACGGGACCCGCCCTGGGGGCCTCAGCTATGGTCGGCGGATGGCGGCGATGAGACGACACGACGTGAACATGGGTCTGCCGTCGGGCCTCACCCGTGTGGTGAGGTGGGCCTCCGCGGTCGTTGTGGCCTCAGTCGTCTCGTTCGTTCCTGGGGTGTCGCTGGTACCTGGGGTACCGGTGGCCACGGCGGCCGCTACGCAGATCGACCTCACCACCCCCGGACCGCTCGGTGCGATCACCGTCATCGGCGATTCGGTCCTCGTCGGTGCCAGCTACGATCCGTCGCTGCCCACGTTGCTCGCCGAGCGCGGGTGGGGGCCGGTGCGGTTCCGTGCCGACCTCGGATACTCGGCGGGCAACTTCCAGTCGGCGACGAGCCAGTTCTCCGCCGCGAACTGGATCAGGTGGTGGCGCGATGGGGGCTGGGACGCGCCGAACGTGGCGGTCAACCTGGGAAACAACGATGTCGGATTCTGCGCGGCCAATGTGACCTGCAACGCCGGCACGATCCGGTACATGCTCGACGCGATCGGCCCCGATCGGCAGGTGTGGTGGAGCAAGATCACACGAATCTTCACGCTCACTGCGGAGGCCCAGGCCTACAACGAGGCCCTCGATCTGGTGGCCTCCGAGCGCCAGAACCTGCACGTCTGGAACTGGCCGGCGGCGCAGGCCGCGACCGGGATCGCGCTGGGTTGGGACGGCATCCACCTCCGTGACACCATCGCCTACCGCCAACGTTCGGTCTTGATGGGGGCCGACATCACCGCGCAGTTGGCCGTCGCCCGGCGGACCGGTGTCGACGCGGCGCTGCCTGTAGCCAGCGGGCCGGCAAGCGACTACCTGCCACTGGCACCGCTACGCGTGCTCGACACGCGTGACACGGCGGGAGCGCGACTGGCCGCCGGGGAGGTGCGCACGGTCGACCTCACCGCATGGGTGCCGGTCGGCACCACCGCGGTGGCCGTCAACCTCACCAGCGCCGGTCCCACGGGAGCAGGCTTCCTGACCGGGTATGCGTGCGGCCCGCAGCGCCCGTTCGTGTCGAGTGTGAACTATCCGGCCGGGGTCGACCGCGGCTCGTTGGCTGTGCTGCCGGTGTCGGCCGAGCGAACGTTGTGCGTCTTCGCATCAGCGGCAACAGACCTGATCGTCGACGTGCAGGGGGCGTTCGTCCCGGTCGGCACCCGCTTCACACCGGTCGTGCCTGCCCGGCTGCTCGACACGCGCGACACCGGCCGCGCCACGATGCTCACGGTTGCTGCGCCGGCTGGCGCGGCCGCTGTTGCGCTCAACCTCACGGTGGCTGCGGCAACCGCAGCCGGATTCCTCACCGCGTACCCGTGCGGGGCTGCGATGCCAACGGTGTCCAACGTGAACTTCCGTGCCGCCGAGACCGTTGCGGGCGCGGCGTTCGTGCCGGTCGGTGCCGGGGGAGCGGTGTGCATCTTCACCAACGTGCCAGCCGATGTCGTCGTCGACCTCACGGGAACCTTTTCCGCGACAGGCTCGCTGCGGTTCACCCCGGCGGTGCCCGTGCGCACCTATGACACGCGTGACGGCACAGGCGGCTGGACGCCGGTGCACGGGGCGGGCCAGACCGTGGACGTTCGTGTCGCCCCTCCTGAAGCGGCGGCGGTGACGGGCACGCTGACGATCGTCGGACCCGCCCGGGACGGTTTCCTCACTGCCCACGGTTGCGCGCAGGCGCC
>JAYURF010000192.1:0-1950 GCA_043756365.1 Acidimicrobiales bacterium | reverse complement strand
CCGGGTCCCGTTACGCCCGGTCCGGGTTCAGCCTCTGTTCCTGCTCCTGTTCCGGCCGGTCCTGGGCAGGTGGCCGACGGATATTCGGCTGCGCTCGCTGAACTCGAAGCGATCCTGCAGCAACTCGAACGTGCCGACGTCGATGTCGACACGCTGGCCACACAGGTGCAGCGCGCTTCTGAGCTGATTGGATTTTGTCGCGAACGGATCACCAACGCCCGGCTGCGAATTGACCAGGTCGTCGCCGGCCTCGAACCCTGACGAACCCCGCGAGCCCAAGTCCTCCGGCGCGCCATCCTCGGGGGCAGCGTCCGGCGCAGTACCCGACAGGCACCGGCGCACGCAGTGCACGATCGTGGAATCCGCCCTAGCCTGCGGCGTCGTGTCCTGTTCTGCTCCGCCTCCTTCGCTGGCCACCATTGGCCGAAACGTCGAGGGGTGTCTCCGGGCTCTGCTCGATGCGGAAGCACAGCGTTGGACCACCTTCGACGCCGATCTCAGCGAGCCGATCGGCGAGATCGCCCGCCTAGTTCTCGCCGGCGGCAAGCGATTGCGCCCGGCGTTCACGTACTGGGGATTCGTCGGCGCCGGGGGTGACCCCGATGACCCGGTGGTGGTCCGTGCCGGTGCCGCATTCGAGCTGATGCACGCCTTTGCGCTGTTCCACGACGATGTCATGGATGATGCCGCTACCCGACGTGGAGCATCAACCACCCACACCGTGTTCTCCGAGCGGCACAGCCAACAGCTCTGGGCAGGGGAGTCGCGGCGCTTCGGGGAGGGAGTCGCGATCCTGGTCGGCGACCTCGCGTTCGTGTACGCCGACCAACTCCTGCAGGGTGTCGCTGCCGAGGCGTGGGCCGTGTGGAACGAACTTCGCGTCGAGCTCAACGTCGGTCAGATCCTCGACCTGCTCGGGGGCGTCACCCGCGATCGCGGGCAGGACAAGGCGGCCCGGATCTGCCGCTACAAGAGCGGCAAGTACACCATCGAACGTCCCCTGCACCTCGGCGCAGTGCTGGCCAATCCGTCGGCGGCCGAGTTCGCGGGAGCGTCGGGCCCCACACTGCAACTACGTCAAAGGGAGGAGTTGATGACCTCGCTGAGCGCCTACGGCCTCCCCCTCGGCGACGCGTTCCAGATGCGTGACGACGTGATGGGCGCCTTCGGCGACCCGGCGATCACGGGCAAACCCGTCGGCGGGGATCTACGCGAGGGCAAGCCGACTCCACTGCTGGCCCGAGCTGTGGCGATGGCCGCTCCAGCTCAACGATCCGTGCTCGGCGAAGTGGGCCGACCTGGCCTTTCCGACGGTGATGTAGCCCGAATCCAGCAAGCAATCGTCGACACCGGGGCACTTGCGTCGATGGAGGCAACCATCGACGCGCTCACGGACGAGGCGCTGACCGCCATCGCCACCGCCCCCATCGTCGCCGAGGCCCGCGACGAACTCGTGGCGCTCGCGCACTACGTGAGCGCCCGGCAGGATTGATGGCACGCCCCGTCACCGGTTCGTCGACGATCTGCCATCCGAATCGCACACGGTTCGGTACTCGCCGGTCGGGCACGCCGACGTCGCCGCGGGCGCTCGACGTGGTGGTGATCGGCGCGGGCCTCGGTGGGCTGTCAGCTGCGGCGCACCTCACCGCGTCCGGACACCGGGTCACCATCGTCGAGCGCGAGGCGATCCCCGGGGGACGAGCGGGGATGATCACCGAAGCCGGTTTCCGACTGGACAACGGCCCCACAGTGCTGACCATGCCCGGCATCTTGGGCGACGTGTTCCGCGCCGCGGGCGCCGAGATGGCCGACTACGTGACCATCAACAAGGTCGACCCGATGTACCGGGCCGTGTTCGCCGACGGCTCGGTGCTCCACGTTCGACATGGGCGCGAGGCGATGACCGAGGAGATTCGCCGCTTCGCCAACGACACCGAAGCCGAAGCGTTC
>JAYURF010000191.1:0-5286 GCA_043756365.1 Acidimicrobiales bacterium | reverse complement strand
CCTTGGTGAGCTGATCGGCGGTGATCGTGCCGTCGTCGACGAGCGGCTGCAGCACATCGGTCAGCCGCGCCGTCCGGTCGGGACGGACCGTGTCGCCGGTGTCGCTCGCGTCGCTGGTGTCGGTCGTGTCATCGACGATCACTGCGCTGGGGCTTGCGGCACCGGCGAAACCTGACTGTTCGAGGATCAGCCCGGCGCCGGTACCGGCGACCAGTCCGGCGAGCAGGCCAGCGGTTGCGAGTTTCTTGTTCATGGTGTCCCTCCTGGGGATGTGGGGTTGATGCGCACATCGTGTTCCCACAGGGTGAGGGGTCTATCGCGTCCAGGTAAGAGCCTGGTGAGAACTCCAGGCCCGGTGTGAACTCCGCGTAGGGCGAGCTACAGGCGAATGGCCATCGTGCCGATACACAAGTAGCGTCGCGACATTCCAGCGGTGCCGATGACGCCCGCGTGCCGGGCACCCCTGATGATGCACACGATTCGATGATCACTCCCTTCCCGTTGCGGCGTACCGCTTCCCGTCGAACTGCCTCCCGTCGAGCGGCAATTTTCGGCCTTGCTCTCGTTGCCCTCACCCTCGGCTCAACCCAGGCCGGGGCCGCCATCGGACGAGCCCCGGTGGGCGCGGCGCGACCGTCGACGGTACGGCAGGCAGCGGCGGGGGCCGTACCGAGTCCCGTTGCTGCCGTGATGCCGATCGAGGCTGTCGGCGCATCGGTCACGCGACCTGCACGACGGCTGCGCCAGTCCGGCGGGTTGATCTTTCCGATGAAGCCAGAGCCGCGCTGTCAGATCCTCGACAGCTTCGGCGACCCGCGCTCGGGGGGCCGCTCGCATGAAGGCGTCGACATCATGGCGACGCTCGGCCAGGAGGTGTATGCCGTCGCTGATGCCACGATCACGACCCAGGCCGACGCAACCGCTTCTTTGTCGGGGAACGCCTGGGGCCTGACCTCGGTGCTGACCGGCACCTACTACTTCTACGCCCACCTCTCGGCTTTCGCTCCGGGCCTCGCGCTCGGCCAACGGGTCAACCAGGGCGACCTCATTGGTTACGTGGGCGACACCGGCAACCCGGGCGTCGGCAACTATCACCTTCATTTCGAGGTGCATCCGGGGAGTCAGCGCAGTGCCGCCGTCAACCCGATACCGCTGCTGCAGATCCCCAAGGCCTGCTCGATCATCTGAGTCGGCGCCCGTCCCGGCGACCCGGTCGCATGATCCGGCCCAGCCGAGGCTCAGGCGACGAGCTGCTCGATGCGTTCGAGCGTGGCAAGCATCGCGGCACGGGTCCGCTTGCGCATCGGTCGAACGACCGCCTTCACCCGTTCCCGGCTGATGTCCCAGCTCTCGCGCACCAACGTGCCTCCCTCGGTCGGCTCCAGCTCGTAACGCCAGATCCGGCCGCCGCCGAAACGTCCGATGAACGGCACCGACGACGTGGTCTGCCAGGCAATGCGCCGATCCGGCTCGAACTCGATGACCGTGTTGACCATCGAGTACGGAATGCCCATCTTCATCGACATGCCGAACTTCGACCCGAGGGTGAGCGCGCCCAACGAGTCGGACTTGGCCTTGCGGACCGTGCCCGAGCCGTCGATGTCGGGGTGCCGGGAGGGGTCCGCCACCAACGCGAAGATCGCTGCTGCGGGTGCTGGGATGAGCCGTTCGACCGTCTCGACGTCGGATGAGGAATGAGATGCCATGCGCGCACGGTACAGCGCAGGGACCCAGTCGATGCACAACGGGGCGGGCAACCTGCCTGCCGGCTTGATCGGGCTTCGTCGACAGGTTTCCCTGAACGCCCGAACGGGTTTCCTGAACAGAGGTACAGTTTACGACTATGCCGGTGATCCAAACCATGACTCCGTGCTCGACGCACCTGCTCGTCGTGTGGAGCGATGACCTCGAGAGCATCTACCCGTGGTTGTGGCTGCGTGATCACGCCCACGACGAAGCAACGATGCATCCGTTCACCCAGCAACGCCAGCTGTACAGCGCCGCCGTGCCGGCAGGCCTCACCGCGACCCATGTCACCGCTCCGGGCGATGCCGTGGTCATCACGTGGGCGGGCAGCGATGAACGGTCCGAGCTACCGATCGCCTTCCTGGAACGCTTCCGTCGACCCGCACCGGCCACCACCCGCCTGGACACCACCCGCCCGGACACCACGGTGCAGCTCTGGGACGCGTCCTCGATGTCGGCCCCGCCCGAGGTGCCCTACGACGCGATCATGGACAGCGACGACGGCGTCGTCGCCTGGCTGCGCGCCGCCGCCCAATTCGGCTTCTGCATCGCCACCGGCACGCCAGCCACCGCCGCGGCCACCGAAGCCCTCATCCGTCGCGTTGGCTACATCCGCGAAACCATCTTCGGCGGGTTCTTCGAGTTCACCGCCGACATGAGCAAGGCCGACACCGCGTATACCAACCTCGAGCTTCGCCCCCACACCGACGGCACCTACGCGCACGACGCGCCCGGCCTGCAACTGCTGCACTGTCTGTTCTTCGATGGCGAGGGCGGCGAGACCACGATCGTCGACGGGTTCCGGGTGGCCGATGAGATCCGCGCGGCAAACCCCCGCCTGCACGAGGTGCTGTCGACCGTCGCGATCCCGGGGCAGTACATCGGCGACGGCGTGCACCTGATGTCGGCACGGCCGGTGCTGCGCCACGATCACATGAGCCGCTTGGTGCAGGTGTCGTTCAACAACTCCGACAGGGCGCCGTTCCTTTTGCCGGCTGGAGAGATGGTCGAGCTGTACGAGGCACTACGAGCGTTCGACCTGGCCCTCAACGACGAACGGTTCCAGTGGCGTCACGTGCTGCGCCCCGGCGGGGCACTGCTGTTCGACAACTGGCGCGTGCTCCACGGACGCGCCGCCTACACGGGCCGCCGTCAGCTGTGCGGTGCCTACCTGAACCACGAGGACTTCGAAAGCCGACTGCGGCTACTCGCCACCGCACCCTAGCAACGAGCGTTGCAGGCGTTCATCGACGCATTCCGGCCAGCGGCCTTACCCTGTTCGGCGTATGGATAACACGGGCAACGACACGGACAACGACACGGACAACGATTCCGAGGCGCCGTCCGAGGTCGCCGAGGTCGCCGAGGTTGAGCCCGACGGCGGATTCGATCAGCTCGGGTTGCGGACCGAGTTGTTGCAGGTGTTGTCCGATCTCGGGTACGAAGAGCCGACCCCGATTCAGCGCGAGACGATCCCGTTGCTACTCGAGGGCCGCGACCTGCTTGGCCAAGCCGCGACGGGTACCGGTAAGACCGCTGCGTTCGCGCTCCCCATCTTGCAACTCGTTGATGCCAAGGCCAAGGTCCAGCCGCTGGCGCTGGTCCTGGTACCCACCCGCGAGCTCGCGGTGCAGGTGTCGGAAGCGATGTACAAGTACGGCCGCGACGTGAGCGCACGGGTGCTGCCGATCTACGGCGGGCAGCCGATCGGCCGCCAACTGCAAGCGCTCGACCGCGGGGTGCACGTTGTGGTGGCCACGCCCGGCCGCGCCCTCGACCACATTCGTCGCGGCACGCTGCCGCTGCATGATGTGCGCATGGTGGTGCTCGACGAAGCCGACGAGATGCTCGACATGGGCTTCGCCGAGGACATCGAGGAGATCCTCGCTTCCACGCCGGCGGGGCGCCAGACCGTGCTGTTCTCGGCCACCATGCCGCCGCGCATCCACAGCATCGCCAAACGCCACCAGCAGAACCCGGTCAAGATCCAGATCGGCCGTGGCGAAACCAAGGCCGGCAAGGCGCTCATCCGGCAGCGGGCGTTCATCGTTGCCAGGGCACACAAACCTGCCGCGCTCGGGCGCATCCTGGACGTCGAGGTGCCGACGGCGGCGATCGTGTTCTGCCGCACCCGCACCGAGGTCGATCAGCTGACCGAAACGCTCAACGGTCGCGGCTACCGCGCCGAACCGCTCCACGGCGGGATGAGCCAGGAGCAACGCGACCGGGTGATGGGGCGGATGCGGTCGGGAACCGCCGAACTGCTGATCGCCACCGACGTCGCGGCGCGAGGGCTCGATCTCGATCAGCTCACCCACGTGTTCAACTACGACGTCCCCTCGGCACCGGAGGCGTACGTGCACCGCATCGGCCGCGTCGGCCGGGCCGGCCGTGAGGGCGTCGCGATCACGCTGGCCGAGCCGCGTGAACAGCGTCAGCTGACCAACATCGAGCGGCTCACGAAGCAGACCATCGCGATCGAGAAGATCCCCACGGTCGCAGATCTGCGCGCCAAGCAGATGCAGATCACACTCGTCACCTTGCGCGAGGCGCTGCTCACCGGCGACGTCGACCGCTTCGGTGAGGTGGTCGACGCGCTGTCCGACGAGTTCGAAGTCCGCGACATCGCGCTCGCTGCGGTGAAGTTGGCCCACGAGGCCGGCGGCGCAGTCGACGATGTGCACGAGATCCCCGAGCCGTTCGTCCGGCCCGACCGGCCCACCCCCGACCGGCACACACGCGATGCCCGCCCACAGCGAGAACAGGGCGGTACCCGCGACCGACCAGTGCGGGGCAAGGGCGGCGACCGCGACGACAACGGGACCACGGCTCGTGTCTACATCGGCCTCGGTCGTGCCGAGCGTGTGACCCCCGGCGATCTCGTCGGTGCGATCGCCAACGAGACCAATCTCACCGGCAAGCAGATCGGCCCCATCAAGGTGGCCGAACGGTTCTCGATCGTCGGTGTACCCGAACACGCGATCGACGATGTGATTGCCGCGATGAAGCGCACCACGATCAGGGGCAAGAAGGTCACGATCCGCCGCTACGTCGAAGACAGCCGCTGATCCACCGGTCAACGTGGTGGGGGGCGACCCTCCATCCAGTGTGGTGAGAGAACCAGCGCCGCCTGCTATCGGTGATGGTGGTGTCCGCGCCTCGGATATCTCACCCCCGACGGACGCACCCTTATCTCGAAGCCACACTCGAAGCCACACGGCCAACCAACCATCCGCGCCGCCTGAACCAGGACTGCACGAGGACGGTTCGGTACCAACAACTGCACCGGCACGCCCCGATTCGGAGCCTTCATCACTATCCGGGCGACGAGGCCGCCCGTGCTGCCACCAGTGCTGCCGACAGGTCGGCCCACAGGTCGTCGACGTGTTCGATGCCGACGCTCATCCGGATCAGGCCAGGATGCACGTGGGCGTCCCCTGCGTACTTCTGGCGTCGTTCCAACGTGGTCTCCACCCCACCGAGGCTCGTCGCCGGCACGATCAGGCCGACGTTGCGACATACCGCATCGGCCGCTTGGGC
>JAYURF010000190.1:0-5287 GCA_043756365.1 Acidimicrobiales bacterium | reverse complement strand
GCGCGGCCTCGGCGTGAAGTGCATCTACGTCGCCATCGGGCTGAAGGGATCGACGGTCGCGCAGACGGTCGAGACGCTGCGCCAGTTCGGCGCGCTGGAGTACACGGTCGTCGTCGCCGCTCCTGCGTCGGATCCGGCACCGTTCAAGTACCTCGCTCCCTACGCCGGCTGCGCCATCGGCCAGCACTGGATGGACAATGGCGAGCACGCCCTCGTGGTGTACGACGACCTCTCGAAGCAGGCCGACGCCTACCGTCAGATCTCGCTGCTGCTGCGTCGCCCGCCGGGCCGCGAGGCCTACCCCGGCGACGTGTTCTACCTCCACAGTCGCCTGCTCGAGCGGGCCGCAAAGCTCAGCGACGAGCGCGGTGCCGGTTCGCTCACCGCGCTGCCGGTGATCGAGACCAAGGCCGGCGACGTGTCGGCGTACATCCCCACCAACGTGATCTCGATCACCGACGGCCAGGTGTACCTGCAAGACAACCTGTTCAAGTCCGGCGTCCGCCCTGCGGTCGACGTGGGCATCTCCGTCAGCCGGGTCGGTGGCGCGGCGCAGATCAAGGCGATGAAGGGCGTGTCCGGCACGCTCAAGCTCGACCTGGCCCAGTTCCGTGAGCTGGAAGCGTTCGCCACGTTCGGTTCCGAGCTCGACGCCATCTCCAAGGCTCAGCTCGAGCGCGGCTACCGGTTGGTGGAGCTGCTCAAGCAGCCCCTGAACAGCCCGATGCCGGTGGAGGAGCAGGTCGTCGTCGTGTTTGCCGGCACCAAGGGTTACCTCGACAGCTTGCCGGTCAATCAGGTTCGCGCCTTCGAAGCCGGGCTGCTGGAACACATGCGTTCCACCCAGGGTGGTCTGCTGTCGGGCATCCGCTCCAACCCGAAAGCCGATGTCCCCACCGAGCTCGGCGATCTCATCGCCGGGTACAAGGAGCAGTTCGTCGCCGAGATCACCGAGGCGGCCCGCGTGGCTGACGCTACGGCAACCGACGCAGGCGAGCTCGGCGAGGCCACGAGCGCCAAGACGCTGGCAACGGAGTAGATCATGGCCGGAGGTCAGGAGCGCATTCTTCGCGGACGCATTCGCAGCGTCCAGGCAACGAAGAAGATCACGCGCGCCATGGAACTCATCGCAGCGTCGCGCATCGTCAAGGCGCAACAGCGTGTGGCAGCGGCTGTGCCGTACAGCGAGCAGATCACCGAGGTCGTCAAGGATCTTGCTGCCGCCGGCGGGGCCTCGCAGTCACCGCTGCTGGCAGGTCGCGAGGTGCGCACCACCGCGTACGTGGCGATCACCGCCGACCGTGGTTTGTGCGGTGGCTACAACGCTGGCATCCAGCGCGCCACCGAAGGCGAGATCAAAGCCGATGTGCTGGCCGGCAAGGACTACCGGGTCATCGCCATCGGTCGTAAGGCCGAGGGCTACTTCCGGTTCCGCGGATACAACATCGCCAAGGCGTTCGGCGGCTTCAGCGACAACCCGACCTATGCCGACGCCAAAGCGATCGGCGAGTACGTGGTCGATCTGTACGCGAGCGGCGCAGTCGACCGTGTCGAGTTGGTGTACACCCGCTTCGTCTCGGCCGGTACCCAAGAGGTTGTCCGCCGCCCGCTGGTGCCGCTCGAGCGTGAAGCGATCGCCGGCGGCGACGGTAAGGGAGCCGACGTGAGTGGCGCGGCTGCCGATTTCGAGTTCGAGCCCGACCCCGGCACCATCTTGGACACGCTGCTGCCGCGCTACATCGAGGCCCGCATCTACGCCGCCTTGCTCAACGCCGCAGCCAGCGAGCACGCCTTCCGCCAGCGGGCGATGAAGAGCGCTACCGACAACGCCGAGGAACTGATCAAGACCCTCAGCCGGATCATGAACCGAGCCCGTCAAGATTCGATCACCACCGAGATCATGGAGATCGTCAGCGGCGCCGAGGCGCTCGGTGGCGACTCCAAGGCGGCCCGGTACGTCGATCTCGGACCTCTCGCCCCGCTCGACGGCCAGGCCGCCGATTCGTCGAACGTCGGAGCCGGTTCCCCGGCACGCGCCGTCGTGACTTCCTCGGTCGGGTTACTCGATCCCGACGACCTCGAAGTGATCGTCGGCATCGGACCGGTGATCAACGACCAACTTCGCCAGATGGGCATCACAACGTTCGAGCAGGTCGCCTCCTGGACACCGCTCGACGCCGACCGAATCGGCGACCAACTCGAATTTCCCGGGCGGATCGAGCGCGAGAACTGGATCGAACAAGCTCGAGACCTGTACAACCAGAAGCACGCCAACAGAAGTACGGCCACTGAGCAAGGACTGCTGCCATGACCATGATTCACAACGAACCGACCGACACCGATCGCAAAGACGGCCGAGTCGTCGGCATCGCCGGCCCCGTGGTCGACGTCGAGTTCCCACGCGGCTCGCTGCCGGAGTTGAACAACGCACTGGAGTTCACGGTGAACGTCGACGGCAAGCCCGTTGCCGTGCTGGCCGAGGTCGCCCAACAGCTCGGCGACAGCCGGGTGCGTGCGGTGTGCATGAAGCCGACCGACGGCTTGGTGCGTGGCACTGCGGTGCGCAACACCGGTCGCGGCCTGTCCGTGCCGGTCGGCGACCGGACGCTCGGTCACGTGTGGAACGTGTGGGGCGACGTCCTCGATGGGGACAACGCCGATTTCGCCGACGTCGAGCGTTGGGAGATCCACCGCTCGGCCCCCGACTTCGCCGCGCTCGAGCCGTCGAAGCGGTTGTTCGAGACCGGCATCAAGGTGATCGACCTGCTGACCCCGTACGTGGCCGGCGGCAAGATCGGCCTGTTCGGTGGTGCCGGCGTGGGCAAGACCGTGTTGATCACCGAGATGATCCGCCGTGTCGCCCAGAACCATGGCGGCGTGTCGGTGTTCGCCGGCGTGGGCGAGCGCACCCGTGAGGGCACCGACTTGATGATCGAGATGACCGAATCGGGCGTGTTCGAAAAGGCCGCCCTCGTGTTCGGTCAGATGGACGAGCCGCCGGGAGTCCGGCTGCGCGTCGCCCTGTCGGCGCTGACGATGGCCGAGTACTTCCGTGACGTGCAGAACCAGGACGTGTTGTTGTTCGTCGACAACATCTTCCGGTTCGTGCAAGCCGGCTCCGAGGTCTCAACCCTGCTCGGGCGCATGCCGTCGGCCGTGGGCTACCAGCCCACCTTGGCCGACGAGATGGGTCAGTTGCAGGAGCGGATCACCTCCACCCGTGGCCGATCGATCACCTCGCTGCAGGCCGTGTACGTGCCCGCCGACGACTACACCGACCCGGCACCGTTCACCACGTTCACCTTCCTCGATGCCACCACCGAGCTCAGCCGCCAGATCGCCTCGCTCGGCATCTACCCGGCCGTCGACCCATTGGCATCGACGTCCACCATCTTGCAGCCAGAAGTCGTCGGCCAGCGCCACTACGACGTCGCCAGGCGCGTGCAGGAGATCCTGCAGCGGTACAAGGAACTGCAAGACATCATCGCCATCCTCGGCCTCGACGAACTGTCGGAAGAGGACCGCCTCACCGTGTCGCGGGCCCGCAAGGTGCAGCGCTTCCTCAGCCAGCCGTTCTACGTGGCCGAGGTGTTCACCGGTGTGAGCGGCGAGACGGTGCCCGTCGCCGAGACGGTCGAGAGCTTCGAAGCGATCGTCAAGGGCGAGCTCGACGATGTGCCCGAGCAGGCGTTCTTGAACGTCGGCGGGGTCGAGCAGGTGCTGGCCAAGAGCAAGGCGTTGCAGGAAGGCACCGCCTGAGATGGCGACGATGCAGGTGGAGATCGTGTCGCCGGAGAAGGTGCTCTTCTCCGGGGAGGCCACGCAGGTGATCACGCGCACCGTCGGTGGCGGCGAGATCGCGTTCCTGCCCGGCCACGCGCCGTTCCTCGGTGCCCTCACCGAGAACCACACCCGCATCAGCCTCACCGATGGCACGGTCCTCGATGTTGCCGTGCACGGTGGGTTCGTGCAGGTCAGCGGCACCACGGTGAGCATCCTCAGCGATGTCGCCGAACTCGCCGACCAGATCGATCGCAACCGCGCCCTCGCCGCCAAGGAGCGCGCCGAGGCAAGGTTGCGCCACGACACAGACAGCGAGCTCACCGCAGCGTTGGCCCGGGCCAACGCCCGCCTCAACGCAACCGGCGGAGTGTCGCCGGGTACCGTCGGCGCGCACTGACCCCACCGCGCCTGGCGCTGTTGTTGGCTCGGGCGGTCGGTACGGTGGCTGGATGACTTCGCCGTACATGTTCACGTCAGCTTTGATCACCGGAGCATCCAGTGGGATCGGTGAATCGATGGTCCGCTTGCTCGCGGCCGATGGTGTGCCGCAGGTGATCGTCGCCCGGCGTAGCGACCGGTTGGAGGAACTGGCCGGCGCGCATCCGGGCATCGAGGTTCTCGCCGCCGATCTCACCACGGCCGAGGGATTGGCCGCGGTTGTCGCTCGGGTCGGCAGTGTCAGCGAGCCCGTCGACCTCGTCGTCAACAACGCCGGCTTCGGTACGTCGGGCATGTTTTACGAGCTCGACGCCGACCGACTGCTGCAAGAGATCGCCCTCAACATCGCCGCGCTCACCCGGATCAGTCGGGCTGCGCTCGGCGTGATGGTGCCGCGGGGAAGTGGGTACCTGCTGAATGTCAGCAGCGTCGCCAGCTTCCAACCGGCGCCCAAGCTGGCGGTGTATGCGGCGACGAAGGCGTACGTGACGCACCTGACCGAGAGCCTTCACGAGGAGGTGCGCGGCACCGGGGTGAAGGTGACCGCGCTGTGCCCCGGCCTGACCCGCACCGAGTTCCAGAGCGTGAGCAACACCGAGAGCTACTCGGCCACCTATCCGGACTTCGCCTGGCTGAGCGCCGACGAGGTGGCCAAGGCCGGGCTCGCCGACGTGGCCAAAGGCAAAGCGCTGTCAGTTCCGGGGATCCTCTACAAGGGACTCGGCATCGTCACTGGAATTGCCCCACGCGGCCTCACCCGCCGCCTGTCGAGCCTGGTCCAGCGCGGCTGAACAAGCGGTCCGGCGTGGTGGCGTGCCCGTGTTCCCGCGGGAAAACCACTCTCGGTCTAGGGTGCGGTTGCCGTCGCAGCCATGTGAGGTCGTTGCTTTCGGAACGAATTCTTTCGAACGATCTCGTTGCCACGAACCGTAAGGAAGTCGCAGCCGAAAACATCGATACGGTTGCCGTCGAGCAAGGTGCCGGTCAGTCTCCACTCCGATACGCCGTAGTCACCGGAGAGCACGAAGTGACGGCCGCCACCCCAGTTCGCATCCGGCATCGAGTC
>JAYURF010000189.1:0-1954 GCA_043756365.1 Acidimicrobiales bacterium | reverse complement strand
TGGCCAGATGCAGGAACTGGGCCGGCAGCAGCCGCCCGCGGGTGGGATGATCCCAGCGCAACAACGCCTCGGCGCCAACGACTCGGCCGCTGTGGGTGGAGATGATTGGCTGGTAGGCAAGGCGCAGTTCGTCGTTGGCGAGGGCCCGCTCGAGTTCCGCAGCGAGATCTTTCTGGGAAGCGCCCTCGGCGCGCATCGCTTCGGTGTACATCTCGACCCGTGAGCGGCCGCGGCGCTTGGCGGTGTACATCGCCGCGTCGGCGTGGCGCAGCACCGTGAGCGCGGCGTCGCTCGACGACACCCCCTCGAGTTGCGCCGACGACATGAGCGCCACGCCAACACTCACCGTCAAGTCGACCTCGACACCGCGGATCATCATCTTGCCGCTGAGCGCGAGCCGGATCCGTTCGGCCAGCTCCAACGCCGAATGTTCGTCGATGCTGCCGTTGCACAGCACCACGAACTCGTCACCGCCGATGCGGGCAATCACATCGGACGGGCGGGTCGCCTGGGCAACACGATTGGCCACCTGGGCCAGCAACGCGTCGCCGACGTCGTGTCCGGCGTTGTCGTTCACATCTTTGAGCTTGTCGAGGTCGAGGAACAGCAGGGCCACATGACCACGTGTGCCACGGATGCGTTCGAGCGCGTCGGCGGTGTTGCGCAGCAGGAGGATGCGGTTGGGTAGACCGGTGAGACCGTCGTGGGTGGCCTGGCGGAGCAGCTCGCTCTGCATGTGGTTGCGGGCGGTGACATCGCGCATCACGCCACCCCAGTACTCGATCACCCCACCGTCGTCACGACGGATCACCAGATCGACATCGAGGATGCGTTCCAATCCGTCGGGCCCGCGGAAGCCGACCTCGCCGGTCCACTGCGACGTGACCGACGACGACAGCAGCTCGCGGGGAAGCTGATCACGGATCGTTTGCAGCAGCCCGCGCACCATCGGATCGCGGATCAGGTCGACCGAGTGGCTCGCGCCGAACAGGATTCGGGCGCCTTCGTTGGTGAACACTGGCGCACCGTTGCGATCGAGGATGATCACCGCATCGGAGCTTGGTTCGATGACCCCGAGCAAACGGTCGAGCAGCACCCGGCGACCGATTGAATCGGTGTCGTCGGTGGCCACCCCCGCATAGCCGTTCACCCGTCCGAGGTCGTCGCGGGTGGGGCTGGCATGCACCTTCACCCATAGCAGCCGGCCATCTCGGTGCCACACCCGGAACTCGAACGCGAACGCAGCCTCCGATGCGCTTGCTTGACTCCATGCCGCTTCAGCGCTGGAGCGGTCCGCAGGGTGCGCATTGGACCATGGTGTGGTGCGCGCCGAGGGGACCTCGCCGCCGAGCGCCAGGGCCCGGAACGCCAAGTTGGCCGCGACAAGGCGGCCGTCTCGGTCGGTCTCGAAGATTGCGACCGGCAACTGGGTCAACGTGTGATCGATGGTGGTTCCAGGGGGTGAACTACGAAGTGAGTTATTTCTCGCCGAGTCAATATCGGTCACGCACCGCTCCGACTGTAGGTGCCGGTGAGCTGAGCGGCGGCGAACGTCGAACCTTCGATCGCCGCGAGCAGTTGCGTACCAGGTGAGCCATCGGCCAGTTCGGTCTGTTGCGCAAGGAAGTGGACGCTGATCTCGTAGCGGTGTTCGCCCGACGGCGGGCACGGCCCGGTGTAACCGGGGTTGCCCGAGCCGTTGAGGCCGACAATCGCGAATTCTGGAACGACCGCCTCGCCGAGCGACGTGGCCAGCGGGTCGAGGCCGGCCATGGTCCAGTGCACGAACGATGGTGCATCGAGGTCGACCATGCTGATCGCGATCTCGATCGTGCCGACCGGGGCGGGGGTCCAGTTGAGCTCCGGCGACACGTTGTCGCCGTCGCAGGTGAAGCGGGCATCGATCGCCGCGCCATCGGCAAACGGGCCGGTGAGGACCGATGCGCTGGCCTCG
>JAYURF010000188.1:0-1957 GCA_043756365.1 Acidimicrobiales bacterium | reverse complement strand
CGATCACGATGGCGGACACTACCGGCCGGTCACGAGCGCGCCCGCGCCCGAGCGTACGCTGGTGCGTATGGACGATCTCGGGTACCAGCCGTTCGATTGCGACAACCACTACTACGAAGCGCTCGACGCGTTCACCCGCCACCTCGACCCCAAGCTCGGGCCCAGTTGCGTGCAGTGGTGCGAGATCGACGGTCGGCGTTATCACGTGGTCGGCGGTGTGGTCAGCCGTGCGGTCACCAACCCGACGTTCGATCCGATTTCACCCGCCGGGTCGATGCACGACTACTTCCGTGGTAACCCTGAAGGCAAGCATCCGCTGCAGTTCCTCACCACGCGTGAACCGATCAGGGCCGAGTACCGCAACCGTGATGACCGGCTGGCGGCGATGGACGACCAGGGCCTGTCGTCGATCTGGCTGTTCCCGACCCTCGGCATGCTGTATGAGGAGCTGTTGCGCAACGACCCGTCGGCGGTGTGCGCCACGTTCAGCGCGTTCAACCGCTGGCTTGCAGAGGACTGGGGCTTCGCCTATCGCGACCGCATCTTCGCCGCGCCGTACCTCTCGTTGGCCGATGTCGACTGGGCGTGCGCCGAACTGGAGTGGGCCCTCGCCGCAGGCGCGCGGGTGGTGGTGATGCGCCCCGCCGCACCGCATACTGCGACGGGGCAGCGATCGCCGTTCGACGCCTCGTTCGATCCGTTCTGGGCGCGCGTCGACGAGGCCGGGATCGTGGTCGTCGTGCACGCCGGTGACAGCGGCTACTCCTCCAACGGTTACGCGCACGATGGTTTCTCGGCCCGGTTCTCCGGTGGAGGCTGGAAGCCGTCGATCAGGAACTTCGCGATCGAACGAGCGGCCGCCGATTTCGTGATCACATCGGTGTTCGACAAGCTGTTCGACCGCTTTCCCAACCTGCGCATGGCATCGGTCGAGAACGGATCCGACTACCTCGCCGAGACGATGCACAAGCTCAACTCGACCCCTCACAAGATGCCCGGATACTTCACCGAGCACCCGGTCGAGACGCTGAAGCGGCACTGGTGGATCAACCCGTTCTGGGAGGACGATGTTTCCCAGATCGCCGAGCTGATGGGTGTCGACCGGGTGATCTTCGGCAGCGACTGGCCCCACATCGAAGGCATGCCCCGCCCGCTCGACTACGTCAGCGAGCTGAAGCGATTCGACGATGCCGAGCGGCGCAAGATCCTGCTCGACAACACCAGCGCGTTGACCGCCTCACGCCCCTGACTGAGTTTCTGACGACCCGTCAGAAACCACTACCGTCGGCGCATGTATTCGATCGCGTCCGGTACCCGGATCTTCGGCATCCAGCTCCCCATCCAGGCCCAGAGCACGTTCTTCGTCGGCGACTGGGAGCGTTCCGCCGGCCCGGCCGAGATGGCCCGCATCGCCAGGGTGTGCGACGACGCCGGCTACGGCTACATCGGGGTGTGCGATCACGTCTCGCTGCCCGAATCGGTGGTCGGTGGGATGGGGACGCACTGGGTCGACCCCGTTTCCACACTGGCCTGGTTGGCAGCGCATACCACGCGGGTGATGCTGTTGACCCACGTCTATGTGTTGCCGTACCGGCACCCGCTGATGGCAGCCAAGCAGTTCGCCACGATCGATCACCTGTCTGATGGGCGGATGATCTGCGGCATCGGTGCCGGTCATGTACAGGCCGAGTTCGAGCATCTCGGTGTCGATTTCCACCGGCGCGGCCGCAAAGTCGACGAGTCGATCCCGGTGTTGATCGAGGCACTTGCGCAGGAGTTCGTCGACAGCTTCGGCGCCCGGCCGCGACCGGTGCAGCAACCACGGCCGCCGATCTGGGTGGCAGGGTCGTCGCCGGCGGCGATCCGCCGCGCCGCCCGGCTGGCCGATGGCTGGCTGCCGCAGGGGCCGTCGAACGCGGAGATGGTCGCACTGCTGCAGCGTGAACGCGAGGCGGTC
>JAYURF010000187.1:0-5304 GCA_043756365.1 Acidimicrobiales bacterium | reverse complement strand
GGCCGACAAAGCGCGTATCGATCGGCTCCAGGCCGGTGCGGGCATACTCCTCGCTCCAGATCAACTGCTGGGTCAACGAAAGTCCGCGGCCGCCGTACTCCACCGGCCATGCAACGCCGGCCCACCCGGCCTCGTACTGCTCTCGCTGCCAGGCCAGATCGAACTCACGCATCGCCACGCCGATGCGGGGTCGGCGTTGCGTGGGCGCATGCTCGCTGAGCCAGGTGCGGACCTGATCTCGGAACAGGTTGTCCTCGGCAGAAAACGCCAGGTCCATCAAACCCCCTCGTGGTCGGACAATGGTTGCCCGCGCCCGGGGCGGGCGGGAACGTGACACTGATGTTAGATGACCGGTCCAACTCGACGCACGTTCCCGGGCGACGGAGTGCCGCCGCCGGTTTTCGCAGCGGGCAGACAGCGGGCAGGCAGCCGGCTGCTCAGGTACTCAGAACCGCAGAGAAACCCTCGGCGAGCATCGCCCGCCGGAGGTTGACACCGAACACCGCGACGTCGGCGATCCCCGGATCTGCCACGCGCGCCGCAATCGCGCTTGCCAACTGGACCGAGTCGTACGCGCGCAGTCCATGGCGGGCGGCTTGGCGGGCGGCGTCGACGGCAATCAATTCCGACATGGCAATGACGGCGAACGCACCGTCGCGCGTCGTGTCGCCGTGGTAGTCGAACTCAAACGCGGCCACCAACACCGCAGCGTCCTCCGCCGTCAACTCCCCAGCGCGTTGTTTACCCCACAGTGCCGCCGGCACCTCAACTCGGGCAAGCACGGACACCACGATCGGTGCCATGATCGCACGGACCGCTTCATGACCGGCTTCGGGCACGTACAACTTGACGATGGCCGACGAATCGGCGAAAACACTCACCGGCCATCGGACACGAAATCAGCCACCGAACGGCCAGTTGCCGCCCGGTGGCCAGCCGCGGCGACGACAGACGCGCTCGGACGGGTCCCGGCCCGCGGTAACGGCACCACCAAGAGACCGGCACGACCCAATCGCTCGCGGAGCCGGTCGATCTCGGCTCCAGCCAACTCCGGGTTTGTCGCCGCGTCAAGCACAGCCGAGACGTAGTCGTTCATCGATCGCCCGCGCCCGCTTGCCGCCGCTTTGACGCGCCGAACCAACTCGGCATCGGCTCGAATGGTGATCTGTGGTATGCATGCATGGTAGCACGCATGCAGTCAGGCAAATTGTCAGATGAACGAGTGCAGGTCGAACAACTCGATGGCGTTGCCGCGGATGATCTTGTAGACCTCGTCGGCGGGTACGCCGGCGAGCATCCCGGTGACGACGGCTTTGGTGTCGGGCCACGTGGAATCGCTGTGCGGGTAGTCGGTCTCGAACGTGATCCGATCGATGCCGATCTTGGCGCGCATGTCGATGCCGGTCTGGTCCTTGAAGAAGCAGCCCCACACGTTGCGATGGAAGTAGGTGCTCGGCGGCTCGGGGATCGCCTTGGTGCCGGCCCAACCTTGGTTGTCCTCCCACACATCGTCGATCCGCTCGAGCACGTACGGCAACCAGCCGATCTGGCTCTCGGCGTAGGCGAGCTTGATCTTCGGGAATCGGACCAACACCCCCGACCACAGGAAATCGACGAGCGAGAACATCGCATTGCCGAACCCGAGGGTGGCGGTGACCGCCGGCGGCGCATCCGGCGACGTGGCCGGCATTCGTGACGACGATCCGATGTGCATGCACACCACTGTGCCGGTCTCCTCGCACGCTGCGAACAGCGGATCCCAGAACCCCGAGTGGATGCTCGGCAGGCCGAGGTGGACGGGGATCTCGCTGAACGCAACGGCCCGACACCCTCGCGCTGCGTTGCGGCGTACTTCAGTCGCAGCCAACTGCGCGTCCCACAGCGGGATCAGGCAAATGGGGATCAGGCGGCCGTTGGAATCGCCGCACCACTCGTCGATCGTCCAGTCGTTGTAGGCCACCACGCACGCCAGACCGAGATCTTTGTCCTTGCCCTCGGTGAAGGTCTGCCCGCAAAACCGGGGAAAGGTGGGGTAGCACGCCGACGCCTCTACCCAGTTGACATCCATGTCAACGAGCCGGGCCGCGGGGTCGTAGCAGCCGGTGCGCATGTCGTCGTAGGTGATCGGGGTCATCGTCATCTCGTCACGCGGGTAGCCGACCGCGGCGACCATCCGCTTGTGCGTGTAGACGAGGTCCTCGTACACCCACGTGTCGGCTTTGTTGGGCGAATCGTCGTCGAACACCTCCTTGTACGCGGCGGCACCGGCGAACTCGATCGCCCGCACACCGCGGCGTTCGACGCGTGGGCCGCGATCGCGGAACTTGGCGGGCAACCACGTCTGCCACAGGTGAGCCGGTTCGACGACATGGTCGTCGACGCTGATGATCTTGGGAATCTCGACGGTCATGATCCGGCCCGCCGATGGCTGCGTTGGCGGGTGAGTTCGGCGAGCACCGACACCATGTCGCGACCGGTCTCGCGGGCAGTCGCTTTCACCTGCTCCCATTCGGCCAGCGACTCGTGGGCACCCTCGCCGTGGTCGTTCCAGGTGGGATCGAGCACGGCGGTGAGCTCGAGGCGGATGCCGTTTGGGTCGTGGAAGTAGATGCTGTAGATGATCTTGTGATCGACCGGGCCGAGCACGTCGACGTTGTTGGCAACCAGCCAGTCGCGCCATGCATCGACCAGCTCACGTGACGACACCTCCAAGGCCATGTGCTGGAACACGTCGTAGGCCGCATGCGTGCTTGCCGCCGGCGGCGGCAACTCGGGCGCCTCGAAGAATGCGATCGTCGAGCCGTCGGTCATCCGGAAGAAGGAGTGGAAGTACGGCACGGGGTCGCCGGTGGACGGGATCGAGTCGTCCATCACCGCGGCAACGAAGTCCATCCCCAGCAACGTCGTATAGAACTCGACCGTCGCCGAGGTGTCGTGCGTGATGAACGCCGCATGGCTGAGCATGTCGGGGCGGCCGGGTCGGGTCGCTACCGCAGGATCAGGCCGGGTCGCTGTCGCGCTGGTCGCTGTCGCGCTGTGGGTCGGGGTGCTGGTCATCTCAGGACTACCTCCGCACGTCGACGACGGCACGGCCGGTCATCGATCCATCGAGAATTTTGGTGAGCACGTCGTCGAGGTCGTCAAGCCCGATGGTGTGGCCGATTTCGTCGAGCTTGGCCGGGCGAAGGTCGGTGCCGATGCGTTTCCACACCGCACGTCGGCGCTCGATCGGGGCCTGCACCGAATCGATCCCGAGCAGGGCGACACCGCGGAGGATGAACGGCAAGACGGTGGTCGGCAGGTCGGCTCCGCCGGTGAGACCACTGGCGGCAACGGCACCACCGTAGTGGATCTTCTTCAGCACATTTGCGAGGGTGATTCCCCCAACGCAATCGATTGCGCCGGCCCACAGAGTGGATTCGAGCGGCCGCTTGCCCGCTTCGCTCAGCTCGGCACGATCGATGACCGACGCCGCCCCGATGGAGCGCAGGAACTCGGCGGCTTCGGCCTTGCCCGAGCTGGCCACCACCTCGTAGCCAACGCCGGCGAGCATGGCGACCGCGGTGCTGCCAACGCCACCGGTCGCCCCGGTGACCAACACCGGACCCGATGATGTCGATACGCCGTGGGCGATGAGTGCCATCACCGACATCGCCGCGGTGAAGCCCGCGGTACCGATGATCATCGCATCACGTGTGCTGAGCCCATCCGGCAGCGGCACCAGCCATTCGGCACGCACGCGTGCGTACTCGGCGAACCCGCCGTGTTGGGCGACGCCGATGTCGTAGCCGTGGGCGATCACCTCGGTACCGGCAGGCAGGCCCCCGGCGTCAGCGACCAGCACGCCGGCGAGATCGATGCCGGGCACCATGGGTGACACCCGGGCCACCTTTCCCGTCGGCGTGGAGGCAAGCCCGTCTTTGTAGTTGACGCTCGACCAGTGCACCTCGACGAGCGCCCATTCGCCCGACGCATCGCCGGGCAGGTCACCTGCGGACATCGTGACGACGCCACGCTCGATCGAATCACCAGTGGTCACGGCGTGGAACGCCCGGAACGAGTCAACAGACATGCCGCCGACCCTATCCCGCCGTCTCCGCCGAGCCCGCTGCCGCTGTGCGGTTCACCTGACTGGAGTCGAGGTCGGTGTGCCCGGCGACCCGGGCAGGCAGCAGCAGCCTGGTCATCACCAGCGCGGCGAGTGAGGTGAACGCCCCTGCCACGAACACCGCCCGGTAGCCGATCCCGCTGGCGATCAGGCCGAACAGCGGCCCGGTGAGCGCGACCGAGACATCGAGGAACATCGTGAACGTTGCCAGTGCCGAGGCCCGGCGGTGGTCCTCCACTCCGTACACGGCGACCGGCACGAGGCCCGGCATGATCAACGCGGCGCCGACGGAGATGACGACGACACCGGCGAACAGCCCGACCGGGCTGTGCCATGCGGCCAGCACCAACGAACCGACGATGGCGATCGAGCAGGCGACCGTGGTGTTGCGTAGCGGGCCGAGACGGTCGGGCACCCGCCCGGCGAATATACGTACGATCGCCACCGTCGCCGACGTGGCGAGAAACACCGGGGCCACCCTGTCCAGCCCAATCTCCTCGGCGTACAGCACTACGAAGATGCTCAACGAAATCGGTCCCATCATCCCGAGCCCAATGATTGCCCCGGGCAGGAAGCCGTTGGGGTGCAGCAGTGCCGATCTGGGCTCGTTGTGCACCTTGCCACGGTGCGGTAGCAGCATCGCCACGCCCGCACCGGCGACCATCAACATCGCCAGCACCACCCACACCGCCGCATACGACCACCGGTCGAGCACGAACTCCCCGAGCAGCGGACCGATGCCGAGGCCAAGATGGAACGCGACGAGGATGTAGCTGGCTGCTTCGCCGCGGCGATGGACCGGGGCGAGGTCGATCGCCAGCGTGGTCGACCCGGTCATCACCGCCGCCTGCGCAAGACCGTGTGGGAGACGGCCGATGATCGCCGCTGCCGGGCTGGTGACCGCCAGCATCGTCAGCATCCCGACTGCCCCCGCGAGGCAGCCGATGACCATCAGCAACCGTGCCCCGCGGTGATCTCCGAGGCGTCCGAGGAACGGTCGGAACAGCAGCGAAGCGACGGCGAACGAGCCGACGACGAGGCCGACCATGGTGTCGCTTGCGCCGAGCTCGTCGGATATGAAGCGCGGCAGAACCGGGTTGGCTGCGCCCATTGCCCCGAAGAACAGCATCGTCGACGCGGCCAGGATCAAGAACTCACGCGACAGGAGTGGGCCTTCGGGGGTGATGACCCGGGAG
>JAYURF010000186.1:0-1961 GCA_043756365.1 Acidimicrobiales bacterium | reverse complement strand
CTCGCATTGTCCTCGGGCTACGCAACGTCGAGGACGAACCAACACGCGTCCGTGCCGACTGGTCGGAAGCCAACCTGTTGGCCGCAGTCGAGCGCTACTACGACTGCGCCGTGGTCTATGGCCCGAACAGCACCACGGGTGACGCACTGAGCTGTCTCGACGGTGTCCGGATGCCGGTACCCGTCACACGCGTGGGATTCGTCGGTAGCGCTCCGGCGACCACACCCCCCGACGATCTCCCCCCGGGCTATCTGTTGGTCACCGTTGGTGGGGGCACCGACGGTTACGAGTTGATCACTTCCGTACTCGACGCCGAGCGGCATGCTCCTCTTCCTTTTCCGATCGTCGTCGTGACCGGGCCGCTGATGGCGGGCAATGAAGTCGCCGAGCTGGCCAGGCGGTGCGATGGCACCCACACCCGACTCTTCGAGTTCCGCCATGACATGCCAAGGCTGCTCGCCGGGGCGTTGGCCGTGGTGACGATGGGGGGCTACAACACGATCTCCGAGGTGCTCCAGACGGGAGTGCCATCGTTGGTGATCCCGCGAGTTCGCCCGAGCGCCGAACAGCTGATTCGAGCCAACGAGCTCGTCGTGCTGGGGCTCGCAGAGATGCTCCATCCCGACTCGATCACCCCGGAGCGGATGTGGAACGCGGTGCAGCGCGTCGCCAAGCGGCCGCGCCGCCCGATCAACGGAGCGGAGTACCGAGGTGCTGAACGCACCGCCGACCTGTTGATCGAACTGGTCGAACAGCGGCGCACTACGAGGCTGGTTCTGTCATGAACCCCCATGAGAGGAATGAATCCATGCATGCTGTCGTCACCGGTGCCGCCGGTTTCATCGGTTCACATCTGTCCGAACGGCTGATCGCCAACGGTTGGCGTGTCACCGCCATCGATGCTTTCACGAGCTACTACCCGCGCGTGGACAAAGAGGCGAACCTTGCTGCGCTACGGCTCGAACCGCGCTTCACGTTGGTGGAAGCCGATCTCGCCGAGGTTTCGCTCGAACCGGTCTTCGCCGATCAACCGGTGGTGTTCCACCTGGCGGCGCAGGCTGGAGTGCGGGCCAGCTTCGGCCAGTCGTTTTCCGGATACGTCCATGACAACCTCATCGTCACCCAACGGATCCTCGAACAGGCACTCCGCGCCGGCTGCCCACGCGTGGTGATGGCCTCCTCGTCATCGGTCTACGGCGACGCCGAGACGTATCCGAGCATCGAAGGGGTCACCCCGACCCGCCCACGCTCGCCGTATGGAGCGACGAAACGGATGTGCGAAGACCTCGCCGACATCTATGGTGGGCTCGGCCTGTCGGTCACCTCACTTCGGTACTTCACGGTCTATGGCCCGCGCCAGCGGCCCGACATGGCGATGCGGCGACTTTGCGAGAACGCGCTCGGAGGACCCGAGTTCATCCTCAACGGCGACGGCCTGCAGTCGCGTGACTTCACCTATGTCGCCGACGCCGTGGATGCAACGATTCGCGCTGGGCAGGTGCAGGAGGTCCCTCCGGTGCTGAACATCGGCGGAGGCGAGGAAGCCACGATGCTGCAGGTGATCTCAACCATCGCAGAGCTTGCTCACACTGCCCTCGATGTTCGCCGCGACGGCGACGGCATCGGTGATGTGCGGCGCACCGCTGCGGATACTCGCCTCGCCCGAACGACACTTGGGTGGTCGCCGACCACGTCGCTGAGGGCTGGTTTGGCCAACCAGCTCGAATGGGTGCGTGCTCGCTCGCTCGTCGCAGCTCATGGTTGAGATGTCGATCGGCGCACGACCACAGCGAGTCGTCGTCGTCGGTCAGGGCTATGTGGGCCTGCCGCTGGCGATGGCCGCGGTCGATGCCGCATACGACGTGGTCGGCTTCGACGTGAACGCCGGTCGCGTCAAGCAACTCGCCGACGGAACCTCGTTTGCCGCTGATGTCCCCGACCACGTGCTGCGCGCCGCGCTG
>JAYURF010000185.1:0-1963 GCA_043756365.1 Acidimicrobiales bacterium | reverse complement strand
CCATCTCGAGCTGCCACTCCTCGTCGCTCATCTGCGCGACGGGCGCGGTGTGCAGCACGCCGCCGGAGTTGAGGCAGCAGATGTCGAGCTTGCCGTAGCGCTCGATGGTGAAGTCGATCAGACCCTCCACGGTCGACTGCTTGGATGCGTCGCCGCCGTAGAACGCGGCCCGATCACCTGCATTCATCTCGTCGAGGCACACCTGGCCCTTCGCCTCGTCACGGCCGTTGACGACAACCGATGCGCCCTCGGCGATGAACGCATCCGCGAGGGCACGGCCGATGCTGCGCGTGCCGCCGGTAATGCAGGCGACCTTGCCTGCCAACTTCTGAGTGTTCGTTCCCATGTTGCTCCCTTGTTCGTCCAATGTTCCGAGTGCACTCAGTACGGCGAGGTTCCGCCGTCGATCGAGATCATCGATCCGGTAATTCCAGCTCCGGCATCAGATGCCAGCAGCACCGCGACGAGCGCGACGTCCTCGCACTCGTTCAAACGCTTCACCGCGGATTCCTGGGCGAACATGTTCAGCAACCCGTCATAGGTGAGGCCCATCGCCTCGGCTGCGCCAGGACCCTGCGACATCATCACGTCGGTCTCGATCGCACCCGGGCACACAGCGTTGACGGTGATGCCCAACGTCCCGACCTCCTTGGCCGCAGATTTGGTCAACCCGTTGATCGCATGCTTGGCCGCGACGTAGCTGCTGATCGCCGGCTTGCCCATCTTGCCCTCGACGGAACTCATCGTGATGATCCGCCCCCACTGCTTGGGGATCATGTGGTTCAGGGCGGCACGCATCGTCCAGAACGTGTGCCAGAAGTTCCACAGCATCGCGTCTTCCATCGCTGCATCGGTCATCTGCGCGATCGGCGCGTAATCGCTTCCCCCGCCAGCGTTGGGCACGAGGATGTCGATCGATCCGAAGTGGGCGACGGTGCCCTCGATGATCGCTTCGCAGTCGTCGCGCTGCTTCACGTCACCGGCGATGAAGTGCACCCGGTCACCAGCACGCAAGCCATCGATCGAGGCCTGGGCCTTTGCTGCATCGCGGCCGTTGATGACGACCTTGGCACCTTCGTCGAGGAACGCGCTGGCGATAGCCAACCCGATCCCTCTCGTTCCACCCGTGACGCAAGCAACACGGCCGTCGAGCACCCCCATGGCAATCCCCTTCTCGTCGGTCCCAGCAGGACGCGGTTTAACTTACTCGTTGATCACTTACGGACACGCAGCGGATCGACCACCGACGTTCAGCCAGCCCGGCGGCCGCGGGTCGCACGCGGGGCCCGCACCAGATCGCCGGCGAAGATCGCCTTGACCGCCTCGATCGCTTGGCTGTGGATCAACTGGTCGTCGCTCAGGGCATCGGTCATGCCGGTCACCATGGCGATGATGAACACCCTGACCAGTCGCCGGTTCTCTGGCTTGATCTCACCGCTGCGCACACCGGCATCAATGATTCGATCGAAGAACTGGTTGCGGAACTCGACCCGATGCTCCATTGCCTCGTACAAGTCGGGCCGCCGCTTCATGTCGGTCCGGGCTGCGGCAAGAAATTGCGCCAACGTCGGGTCGGCATCGTTCAGTGCGTGCGTCTCGTTCAAGACGCTGATCAGCTGATCGGCGAAGCTGGCCCCCGGGTCGAGCACCTCCTCGAACCTGGCGTACACGCGTTCGCGTGCATCCTCATGCACCGCCAGGAAGAGGTCGCGCTTGGACGCAAAGTGGTAGTACAACGCCGCTGTCGTCATCTTCGCAAGATCGGCGATCTCTTTGTTCGTCGCCGCGTCGTAGCCCCGTTCGGCGTACACGCCCCGAGCAACATCGAGGATCCTGCGCCGAGTGTCCAACGCTTTGACCTGCGGCGGACGACCGAGCTTGCGGACCTGACCCGGCGCCTGACTTCTCGCGGCACGCGCCCTACTTGGTCCAGCCATAGCCGCCAGTATGCACGCTCACCTCG
>JAYURF010000184.1:0-5321 GCA_043756365.1 Acidimicrobiales bacterium | reverse complement strand
CAGCCGAGGTGACGACATCGCGCACCGAGGGCGGCACAGCTGCGTTCACAGCAGGCCCTCGGCGAGGTTGTCGACGTCGGCCGCGGTCAGGCCAGACCTGGCCAGCAACGGCAGGTGGATCTGCTCGAGCGCCAGAGCTACACCCAGATGTTCGAGCTCGCGCCGGTGCATCGCTCGCCGGGCGTTGCGATAGCGAGCCGCCTCCGCCAGCACTTCATCGACGGCATCGTTGATCACCAAGGCAGATCCGAGATCCACGCCATTGACGACGACGGGTCCAAGCCGCACACCGACACGTTCCTCGAGTGCGTACGCGGTGTCGATCAACTCGTTGACCGGCGTGGTTTCGGGCAACGTGACCAGCACCACCTGGCAGCGCGACTCGTCGCCGAGCAGTTCCAGCACGTCAATGGCCTGCGTGTGCACTGGCCCGCTGCGCACGGTGTCGAGCAGCGAGCGGGCCGACATCAGCAACGTGATCGCATGGCCGGACGCTGGCCCGTCGACGATGATCACGTCGTAGTCGCCGCCGCGTTCGAGTTGCTTCAGCTTGCCGAGCACCACGATGTCGTCGATGCCCGGCGCGGCCGTGGACACCACGTCGATCACGCCGCTGCTGACCAGGCGCTTGGAGATGCGCCGGAGACCGTGGGTTTCCAGGTACTCGGCCAGGGCATCAGCGGTGGTGAGGCTGAGGTGCTCGATGCCGGGAGCGAGCGCGGCGACCATTGGCCGTCCATCGAGGTCGACGACCAGGACCCGAAGTCCGCAGCGTGTTGCCGCACGCGCCAGAACTGCCGTTACCGTGGTCTTTCCGACTCCCCCCTTGCCGGCCACGATGACCAGCCGGGTGGAGGTGAGAAACTCTCGTAGATCCAGGCGCTTCGGAGGCACTTGTGCGCAGACTAGCCACTGTTTTTCTGGTCGCCCCGTTCGTCGTGGGTGCCGCACTGGCATTGTCGACGACAGCGTCAGCCGCGGACCCCCTGACGGCGCCCCCGTCCGGCACCGCAACCAGCGACACAACGGGCGACACAACGGGCGATTCGACCAGCACCGACGCAGGTACAGCGACGGATTCGGGGCTCGCCCCGGTCGACGTGTTGCAGGTGAGCGGGTTGTTCGACAGCGTGGTGATCGATGCGATCGACGCGGCGATCGACCGGGCCGTCGGCAACGGCGCACAGGCGCTGATCCTGCAGGTTAATTCCGGTGGCGCGTCTGCGTCCGAGCCGGAGGTGCGTGCATTGGTGCAGCGCGTGGCCGATTCGCCGGTGCCGATCGGCATCTGGGTCGGCCCCTCGCGCAGTGCTCGCCTGTACGGCAGCCCGGCGCAACTAATGGGCGTAGCCGACGTGACAGCGATGGTCAGCGGCAGCAGGATCGGCCATACCGGGGCGCTGTTCGACATCGATACCACCTCGGGCAAGGCGGTCGAGTTCGGCGCTTCCGCACCGCAGTTGCGGGATGGATCGCTCAGCTTTCAGCAGGCCCGAACGGCCGGTGCGCTGCGGCTGGACACCCCCGACCTCGGCGTGCCGACCATCCGCAACATGGTGCTGGCTATGGACGGCGTGGAGGTGGAACGGCTGGCCGACAACACCGGCGGCGTGCTCGACACCGTGACCGAGGGAGTCAACGACCAGGGCGATGTCGAGTTGCGCGCCACGCTCGTGCGCTTTTCCAAGCTCGGTTTGATCGACCAGATGATGCACACCATGGCCAGCCCCGCTGTGGCGTACCTGATGCTGCTGATCGGCCTGGCGTTGTTGGTGTTCGAGTTCTTCACCGCCGGGGTTGGCATCGCCGGAGTCGTCGGTGCCGTGTGTGCGTTCTTTGCCTGTTACGGCCTGGCCGAGTTACCGGCCCGAGGCTGGGCGGTGGCGCTGATGGTGGCGGCGATGATCGCGTTCGCGGTCGATGTGCAGGTTGGCATCCCCCGCCTGTGGACCGGGGTTGGCATCGTCGCTTCCACGGTCGCCAGCCTGGCGATGTTCGAGCCGCTGCCCGGTACGAGTCTGCGGGTCGGTTGGCTGACACTGGTGGTTGGTATCGGTGGCCTGATGCTGACCTTCATCGTCGGGATGCCGTCGATGGTGCGCACCCGGTTTGCCACGCCGACGATCGGGCGCGAGTGGATGATCGGCGAGCTCGGCGAGGCGATCGGAGACGTTGACCCGGAGGGCGTGGTCACCGTCGCCAACGCCCGCTGGCGGGCGCGCACCAACCGAGCCACACCGCTGAAGGCCGGCGATGCAGTGCGTGTGGTGGCGATCGACGGGGTGACGCTCGAGGTGGAACCCGAGGCCGGTGGTGCCCGCGACTACCGCGAACGCCAACCGGCCACCAGCGACTCGTGAGCTAGGTCCGTCCGTGACTGGCTGTTGGAGACCAGAATGTCGTTCGTGACTCAAGCGGTTCGTGACCAAGTCGTGCTCGTGACCGAGGTGGTGTTCGTGACCGGTGCCGGGTGACGGAAGCACGCCTGAACGGCGGCAAGCCGGTACGGATGATCGCGGTCGACAAGCGGACGTGGGTGCAGGGCCGCCCCGCCTCCTACAGCGTTGCCGGAACGGGGATGCCGGTGGTGTTGCTTCACGGGTGGGCGCTCGGCCAGCACACCTACCGCGGTGTCGCCGAGACCATCGCCGCACAGGGTTGCCGGGTGATCGCCCCGGCGATGCCCGGCTTCGGTGGCAGTGGCGATCTTCCCGATTCGGGGTTTTCGCTCAGCGGGTACGCGAAGTGGGTCGCCGATCTGCTCGATGCGTTGGAGATCGAGGAGCCGGCCGTGATCGTCGGGCACTCCTTCGGCGGAGGGGTGGCGATCCGTTTCGCCCACGACTACCGCTCTCGGGTGCGCTCGTTGGTGCTGGTCAACTCGGTCGGTGGTTCGTCGTGGCGGCGAGGTTCGGCGTTGCGGTCCATGGCCGAGCGCCCGCTGTGGGACTGGGGCCTGCACTTCCCGAGCGACGTCTGGCCGCTGCGTCAGGCCACCAGGGTGCTGCCGGTGATGGCGGAGGACTTGTTGCCCAACCTGATCCGCCATCCGAAGGCGATGATCAAGGTGGCAAACCTGGCTCGGCGCGCCGATCTGCGCGCCGAGTTGGAGGCGCTACGCGACCACGACCTGTCGATCACCATCATCTGGGCGACTCGCGATGGCATCGTGCCACGTGAGTCGTTCGAGGCGTTGTGTGTCGCCTCCGGCGTGGTGGGAACGGTGGTGGAGGGCAGTCACAGCTGGTTGTTGGCCGATCCGGCACAGTTCGGCGAGGTGATCACCAACGACGTCAGGATTGCCAAGGCGGCCCGCGATCTGGAGGCCACAGTGCCGACCGATCAGCGGCGAGGGGTGCGGCGAGTGCCGTCGCTCAGCCGCCGGAAAGGCGCGGACCGGCGATCCGTAGATCGCCGCGCCGCCGAGTGATCCCGCGGGCGTCGAGCTCGGTGGCCAACGGCACCGCATACTTGCGCGACACCCCAAGCGCGTCGCGTAGCTGCGACATGGTGACCCCGTCGGGTGTGGCGGTAAGAAGCTCCGCGACCGTGGTAGTCGCCTGCTCGATTGCCACGGGGTGGAAGTAGATCCCGTCGCGCTCCACCAGCAGATTTCGTCGGACCAGTTCGCGCAGGGTGGCCCGATCGACCCCGGACGGTTCCGGTGGTGCGGCGCCGCCGGTGCGCAGTACCTCGAGCAGTGGATGGTCGGCGAACTCGTCGATCGCGTCGACGGGGAGGGCGCGACCGCTCTCCACGCGCACACCGGCCATCGTGGCTAGCACCGCCCGCTCACGCTCGTCGAGCGTGGCGACATCCAGCCCGAGCGGGCCGGCACCGAAGATGCGGGCTTGGAGGTCGGCGGTGGTCGTGGCGAGTGCTTCGGGCGACACCACCCACTGCCCGATCGTGGGCTCCAGCCGCTGGCCGGTGAGCGCGAGGACGTCGGCGGTGGTGCTCCACCGGCGCTCGGCGATCAACCGCTCGATGCTGCGGTCGGGGCGGGCCTTCGATGCCGGCAGCACCGGTGCCACGTCGAGCACCTCGCCGCCGCCGACCGTTTCGTTGCGGCCCGATTCGCGCAGGATGAACCGGTCGCCGTGCACGAGCGGCATCAGGCTGGGCAGGTGGATGCGGATCAGGCCGGACATGCCCGATTGGATCGTGTCGGGGCCGAGGATGCGGATCTTCACCGGCCACTCGCCCGAGCCCACGTAGGCGACGTAGGCGCCGCGACGGGATACGTCGTGGTCGAGCGAGGCCAGTACATCCAGGGTGGCGTCCAAACGACGGGTGGGTCGCCACTGGGCAACGTGGACCACTGCGTCGCCCCGAGCGATCTGGTCGTGATCAACCCCCGCCAGGTTCAACGCGACCCGGTTGCCGGGGCCGATCGCCGGCACCGTGCGGCCGTTGCTCTGGATCGAGCGGATCCGTGCGCTCACGCCTGCGGGTTGCACATCGATGTGTTGGTCGACGGCGAACGAGCCGCCGGTGAGGGTGCCCGTCACGACGGTGCCGCTGCCCTTCGCGGCGAACGACCGGTCGACCCACAGCCGCGGCCGGTCGTGCGTGGCGGCGGTTGCGTGCGCTTCGGCCGTCACCGCAACGAGCCGTTCGAGCTCGGCGACGAGCGCATCGAGCCCGGCACCGGTGACGGAGCTAACGGGAACGATCGGGGCTTCGGCGAGGAAGGAGCCCTCGAGACGATCGATCACCTCGAGCGTTTGCAGCTCCAGCCATTCGTCGTCGACCAGATCGGCCTTGGTGAGTGCAACCACACCGTGACTCAGGCCAAGCAGTTGCAGGATGCGCAGGTGCTCCTCGCTCTGTGGTTTCCAGCCCTCGGTGGCGGCCACGATGAACACGCAGCAATCGACCCCGCCGACACCGGCGAGCATGTTGCGCAGGAAGCGGACGTGGCCGGGGACGTCGATGAAGCTGATCCCCTCCCCCGACGGCAGCGTGGTGTGGGCGAAGCCGAGATCGATGGTGAGGCCGCGCCGTTTCTCCTCGGCAAAGCGGTCCGGATCGGTCCCGGTGAGGGCGAGCACGAGCGACGACTTCCCATGGTCGACATGCCCAGCCGTAGCGATCACCCTCATGCCGTGATCCTCATGCCGTGATCCTCATGCCGGTGTCGTTCATGGGGTGTCACGGGTGAGGGCGCGCCTGATGTGCTGGTCGTCGATCTGGTCGACGGAGCGCAGATCGAGGTACGTGTGGCCCTCGCTGACGCGGGCGATGATCGGTGGGTCGAAGGATCGAAACCGGCCGAGGTGATCACCATCAAGGCAGAGCCCATAGGACGGCATGGTCGC
>JAYURF010000183.1:0-1966 GCA_043756365.1 Acidimicrobiales bacterium | reverse complement strand
GCGGCGACGTGTTCGCCGGTCTGACCGCCGGGGCGATGCTGGTACCACAGGGAATGGTGTACGCGCAGCTTGCCGGTCTCCCACCGGAGGTCGGGCTCTATGCGGCAACGGTGCCGCTGATCGCCTACGCCGTGTTTGGCACCTCACGCCAGTTGTCGGTCGGGCCCGTCGCCGTCATCTCGCTGTTGACTGCCACAGCGCTCGCGCCGCTCGCGGCAGGTGATCCGGCGGCGTACGCGGCGGCAGCGGCGGTTCTCGCGCTGCTCGTCGGGGTGGTCAGCATCGTGTTCGGCGTGGTGCGAATGGGCTGGGTCACGAACCTGTTGTCGCACTCGGTGCTGGTGGGGTTCACTGCGGCGTCGGCAGTCATCATCGCGGCCGGCCAGCTCAAGCACATCGCCGGCGTCAGATTGCCGAGGGTGGATGGTTTCGTCGAAACCGTCGATGCCCTTGCCCGAGAGATGACGAACACCGACCCGCTCACAGCCGTCGTCGGGCTCGCATCACTGATCGTGCTGGTAGTCCTCAAACGCTGGCGGCGCACGTTCCCGTCGGCCCTTGCGGTGGCCATCATCGCGATCGTGATCAGCAAGCTGTTCGACCTCGCCGACCGTGGAGTGGCCGTCGTCGGCACCGTGCCGGGCGGGCTCCCGCCGTTTCGGCTTCCCGAGCTGTCCGGAAGTCTGGTCGGCGACCTCGCTGTGCCGGCGTTCACCATTGCCGTGATCGGGTACGTGGAGTCGGTCGCCGTGGCCAAGGTGTACGCACGCACGAATCGCTACGAAATCGACCCGAACCAAGAGCTCATCGCTCTCGGAGCAGCCAATGTGACGGCTGCCGTCTTCAGCGGCCAACCCGTAACGGGCGGGTTCTCACGGACTGCGGTGAACGCCGACGCCGGGGCACGCACCGCGCTGGCGTCGATCGTGACGGCCGGCTTCATCGGCGTCGTCCTGCTGTTCCTCACCGGTTGGTTCACTCAACTTCCGCAAGCGGTCCTCGGCGCGATCGTGGTCGCCGCAGTCATCGGCCTGATCGACGTTGCAGAGATGCGCCACATCGCCATCGTCAAGCGCTCCGACGCCGTCTCAGTGGTGATTGCGTTTGTGGCCACCCTCGTGTTCGGCGTCGAGCTCGGCATCGCCATCGCTGTCTCCGCAGGGTTGATCATGTTGGTCATCCGGGTGATGAACCCGCATAGCGCCGAGCTCGGCCGGATACCGGGCACGGAGACCTACCGGAACCTCGAACGCTTCCCCGAGGGCGAACCCACTGCGGGTGTCGCCGTGCTCCGAATCGATGTGTCGCTCAACTTCGCCAACGTCTCGTTCCTCAAGGGGCGGCTGCGTCAATTGTGCGACACCCACACCGAGGGCCTCCGTCACATCGTCATCGACGGTGCCGGCATCAACGACCTCGATGCTTCGGCCGAGGCCGCGTTGGCGGAACTCGTCGATGAGTTCGACGACCTCGGCATCAACCTCCACCTCGCCGGCATGAAGGGCCCCGTGCGCGACGTCCTGATCCGTTCGGGCCTGTGGGCACACCTCGGAGCCCGTGTGCATCCGTCGGTGCACCTCGCCGTCAGCGCGATCACCGGTACGAGCACCGCCGCGCAACGCCTCGTCGGCCTGGACGAACGGGGCCATTGACCGCCACAACGCTCCGCCGCATGAGCCATGGTTGGTAGTCGGGGAGCATCTGGGCGGGAGACGCTCCGCCGACAACCAACACCTACGACGGTACGCCCGAAGTTGTCCACCCGCCATTGGACGATGGTCGTAGTACCACCAGCATCCTCCGGGCTGGTCGAAGGTCAGCGAGCAGAGCGTTGACGCGAGGCGCAGAAGCGACGATGATCATCGATGGGCGCGTAGGCGGTCGCCCTTCTCCAGAGGTCGATGTCGTGCGCGACGAAGACAAGGAACGTGATGGATTCTGAAATCATGGTCGAGCGAACATCTGT
>JAYURF010000182.1:0-5341 GCA_043756365.1 Acidimicrobiales bacterium | reverse complement strand
CGCGGTCTTTCACTGCGACCAGCGCGCCGATGTGACCCGGCACGTTGTAGCGCGCGATGTAGGTGCGCACGATCGGCGAGAAGTACCCGCCGGCACCGGCGTGCACCGGCATCCCGAACGGGATCGGGACCGACAGTGCCCACATCGCGTTTCCGTCGCTCTGCTTTTCGAACCCGATGGTGAGCACCCGCTTGTGGACTCCCGACATCACATGCTGGGCGGCGACGATCGCCGTGGACCCGCCGACCGAACCGGCGGTGTGCACCCGGAACACCGGCTTGCCGTGAGCGGCCAATGCGTCGGCCAACCACAGCTCGGGCATGGCGATGCCCTCCAACATGTCGGGAGCCTTGCCGATGACGATCGCGTCGATATCGGCCAGGGTGAGCCCAGCCGATTCCAGCGCCCGATCGGTTGCCTCGCGGACGAGCCCGGCGATTGATACATCGGCGCGGCACGCCGTGTGCTGCGTCTGGCCGACACCGATCACTGCGCAGCGCTCGGCCATCAGTCCCCCTCGAGTACGGCGACCAGGTTCTGTTGCAAGCACGGCCCGCTGGTGGAATGCGCCAGCGCCCGATCGGCGGCACCGGAATGCACCCGGTCGGCCGCTTCGGCGAAGCGGATCAAGCCAGCGGCCATCTGCGGGTTGGCGCACAGCGCGCCGCCGCTCGGGTTGACCGAGGTGCGTTCCGGATCGACGCCGAACGCGTTCAGGAGGAGGATTTCTTGATGGGTGAACGGGGCGCACACCTCGGCCACATCGATTCGGTCGCCGTGCACACCGGCGCGCTCGGCGGCGATCCGCGCCGACGACGATTCGGTCAGCGAGCGGGCACCGAGGCGTTGCGTGTCGATGCGGTGATCGATGCCACGAATCCATGCCGGCCTGGCACACAGCGCCCTGGCGACGTCTCCTGCGGCGAGCACCACAGCGACCGATCCGTCGGCGGGAATGCTGCAGTCGTGGCCCCGCAGAGGTTGTGCGGTGTACGGGCGATCGAGCAGGTCGGCTGCAGAGGCCGCCGCCCCCCAACCGACGTTCGGGTTGGCGATGCCGGCGGCGATGCTGCGCTCGGCGACGGCTGCCATCGCTGCTTCGGTGACGACACCGGCGTCGAGACAGGCACGTGCCTGGAGTGCGGCGATCGCGGTGGCACCCGGCCACAGCGGAGCGACGGTGTACGGGTCGAGTTGCAGGGTCAGGATGCGATCGATCGGACCCGCGGTGGTCTTGCCGTTGGCGAACACCAGCGCTGTGTCGCACTCGCCGGTCTGAATCTTGATCCAAGCTTCGTACAGCGCGAGTGCGCCGTCGCCTTCCACGTGGCTCTCCACGATCGGCGGCCACGCGCCGATCGCATCGACCGCCGAGACGAAACTGAACGGCTGGCCGCTCATGTAGTCGCAGCTGCCGTGGCACCAGAAACCGATCTCGTGACGTTCCAGCCCGGCGCGCTGCAAGGCGGCGGCGATCGTCGGAGCGATCAGCTCGACCGAGGTGAGCCTGGTGCGCAGATCCAGCGGGCGCTGCGCAGTGGCGACGATGGCGATGTCGCGCATCACGAGGTGGCCTTGATCGTGACCGCGTCGGACTCGCCGTTCGGCCGGAAGTAGCGGATGTTCTCCAGCGTCGGCCCCCATTCCTCGCGCGCCTTCCAGACCGGTTCGACCCGCATCCCGATTCGCACGTCGTGCGCATCGCACTCCTGGATGAGGTGCTGCATCGAGATGTCGGCCCCATCGAGCACGATCTGCGCCGCCACGTATGGGATCTTCACCGCCTGGCCGAGGAACGCCACGTTGACCACGCAGAACGTGGTGATCGTGCCGCTCGGTCCAACCTCCACCTCGTCGCCAAGCGGTGCCGCGCATCGCGGGCACACGCCGGCGCGCGGCGGGAAGTACACCTGCGCGCACGAGGTGCACCGGCGGCCGATCAGGCGGCCATCGAGCAGGCCCTGCAGATGTGCCGACGCAGCCGGACCGGCAGACCACTCGTAGGTGACCGACACCGGTTGGCGCAGCCGCAGCACTTCGTCGCTCACGACAGACCCGGCTCGGGCGCGAGCAGGTCGAAACAGGCGATGTCATTGATCCCGCCGTGGCGCTCGGCGGCCCAGCGCACCGTCACCCGGCTGCCCGTCGCGATGTGCGCCGGCTCGCCCGCATCGACTGCATGGAGCATCCCCACATCGGCGCCGTCGAGGCGGATCACGGCCCACGCGAACGGATGGGCCAGCGGTTGATCCGGCTGGGCGTGGGCTTGCCACGACCACGTGGTGACGGTGCCCTGCTCGGCGACGGTCACCCATTCGGTGCAGGGCGCCCCGGTCAGCGGATCGAACTCGGCGGGTGGCACGTAGACACGACCGTCGCTGCCGCGAGTTCCCTCGATCCGGCCATCTCGTAACGACGTGAAGAAGCGCGACAGCGTGCCACCAACGGTCCGCGAGTACGGGTAGCTCAGCTCCAGCGGCGCGGTGAAAACACCTTCGCCGGTGCGCTCGTAGGCCGTGGTCCCCCCAGACATGACCTTGTTCTATCATGGCGGCACACTTTCTGACGACCCGTCAGAAAGTGTTAGGTTCAAGGTCACGATCACTCCGGGGGGAAGCTCAGATGGCTCGAAAGCCTGTACGTTCAGTGGCAGTCGTCGCGGTGTTGGCCTTGGTCGCGGGCGCATGCGGGAAGGACCGCGAGGCAGCCACGCCGACAACGCCTGCACCGACCGTGGCGGTCACCACCGTGGCACCCCCGGTCGACACCGACGAGCCGGCACCGGCCGGCACGGCGACCGATGATGGCGAGGCCACGACGCCCGCACCTGATACCGCTCCACCCACCACCATTGCCGATGTCGCCATGTTCGGCGACCTGCCGTGGCCGTGCGGGCCCGGCGATGGGGCGAACACCGATGACGGCAGCGAGGTCGGCGTGACGGCCGATTCGATCACCATCGCCACCGGCGACGACGCCGGCTATGCGGGTTCGCCAGGACTCAACCACGAGATGACCGATGCGATCAAGGCTCTGGTATCGGAATGCAACGACCTCGGCGGCATCAACGGCCGCACGATCAACCTCAACTACCTCGATGCGAAGTTGTTCGAGGTGCCGGCAGCGATGCAGAGCGCCTGCGATGGCAACAACTTCTTCCTCGTTGGAGAGGGCTGGGCGTTCGACTCCAACCAGGAGGAGATCCGCCTCGCCTGCGGGCTGCCCGCCGTACCCACCTACTCGGTGAGCGCGGCATTCGCCCATGGCGCGAACGTGTTCATGGGCGTCCCCAACCCCGCCGACGAAACGACGAGCGGGATGTTCGCTCAGATCGCAGAGCTGTTCCCGGAGGAGGCCAAGAGCGTCGTCACGCTTGCCGGCGCGTTCAGCGCAACGCAGGAAACGCGCGACAAAGTGGTCGCCTCGGCACCCGCATTCGGATGGGAGTTCGCGCTCACCACGCTGGAGAGCAACCCGGTCGGCGAGGCTGACTGGACCCCGTTCGTCAAGCAGATCCAAGACGCCGGGGCGACGATGGTGTCGTGGCAGGGCACCTGTCTCCCCGGCCTGCTGTTGTTCGCCCAGACCGCTCAGGTCAACGGTCTCGACGTGCCGATCATCACAGATTCCAACCACTACGCGGCACAGTGCGCTGACGCCAACGATGGTGCCCTCGACAACTTGTACCTCCGCATGGCCTTCGTTCCGTTCGAAGACGCCGACGCAAACCCGGCCACTCGCGACTACCTCGACGTCATCGCCGAGCGGGGTGGTGACACTGCGATGCTCGGCGCCCAGGCCACCTCGTCGTTCCTGCTGTGGGCCACCGCTGCATCGGCCTGCGGTCCCTCACTGACTCGGGGCTGCGTGCTGTCCAATTTGGCCTCCACCAACTCCTGGACCGGTCACGGCCTGCACGCAGAGACCGACCCCGGCGGCAATCACCCGCCCTCATGCTCATCGATCCTGCGCCTCGTCGGCAACGAGTACCAACGGGTCACGCCGCCCGAACCGGCCAGCTTCGAATGCGACGATGCCTGGATCACCCCGATTACGGGGACCCCGGCGCTGCTGGCTGCCAAGCTCGACGAGAACCGCATCTCGCAGCAGTTCGCCGGAGGGTGACGATTCCGTTGGTCAACCTCGCGTCGGCACCCACCGGCTGACTCACCCGTTTCGGCATGCAGGATTTTCTCGCCTACACGGTGCTCGGGATATGCCTTGGTTCGGTGTATGCGATCGCAGCCACCGGGTTGGTGGTCACGTACTCCACCTCGGGTGTGTTCAACGTCGCCCACGGTGCGGTCGCCACGATGAGCGCGCTCGTCTACTGGCAGTTGCACACGCAGTGGCACGTGCCAACTGCGATCGCCATCGTGATCACCATCGGCGTGTTCTGCCCAGCCGTCGGGGTGTTCCTCGAAGTGGTGGTGATGCGCGGTTTGCGCGACACGAGCGAGGTCACCCGGCTGGTGATTCCGATCGCCGTGCTCTTGGCACTCAACGGGTTGGCCACTTGGATCTGGTTCCGCGACGGGACCCGGGCGATCGTGCCGCGCAAGTTCTTCGGCGAGCGCTACATCGAAGTCCTCGGACAGGCCGTCTACTACCACCAAGTGATCGGTGTGATGCTCGCCGCGATCACAGCAGGCGGGCTGTATGTGCTGATGTTCAAGTCGCGCCTCGGTGTCACCATGCGGGCCACGGTCGACGATCGCAACCTGTTGATGCTCAATGGCGGACGGCCCGACCGGGCCAGCATGGCCAGCTGGGCGATCGGTGCTTCGTTGGCCGGAGTTGCCGGTGTGCTGCTCGCCCCGCAGCAGGGTGCGCTGCAGGTGTTCGCGCTCACCCTGTTGGTGTTCGACGCCTACCCGGCAGCGATCGGCGGGCGGCTCCGCAGCGTGCCGTTCACCTACGTCGCGGCGATGGTGCTCGGGCTTTCGCGGGCGTACTTCGACTGGGTGTCCGATGCCGGGCAGAACTGGCTCGCGCTGCGAAACCTACGCAACGCGATCCCGGCGGTGTTGTTGTTCGCCGCGCTGCTGTTTCTCCCGCAAAGCCGCCTGCGCGGTGCAGTCGTCACCCGCACCCGTGAACGCTTTCACGTGCCATCATGGAGGCAGGCCGTTGCTTGGGGCGGCGTGCTCGTCGCAGTGGTGGCGATGCTGCAGGCGCTCATGGTCGACTCCGCGGTGATCAGCTTGGCCAACGGGATGTCGCTGTCGCTGCTGGCGCTGTCGCTGGTGCTGCTCACCGGGTACGCCGGCGAGATCAACCTGGCGGTGTACACCTTTGCTGGCATGGCCTTGATCGTCGCGTGGCAGTACGACGTGGGACC
>JAYURF010000181.1:0-16188 GCA_043756365.1 Acidimicrobiales bacterium | reverse complement strand
AGAGCGAGTTGGTGCACCTTGCCGCTCTCGTGACCGAGGCAATCCCGCGGGCTACCGCGGTCTTGCTCGAAGGCGACCTCGAAGGCGCCGACTACCTCATCCGTGGCGACGACGAGATCGATGCCCGGTCCGTCGACCTCGAGGAGAAGTGCTACCGCATCCTGGCCTTGCAGGCGCCGGTCGCGACCGATCTTCGCCAGGTGATCGCGCTGCTCAAGATGGTGGCCGAGGTGGAACGCAGCAACGACTTGTTGTGCAACATCTGTAAAGCGGCGCGACGCATCTACGGCCACGAGCTCGACCCGAAGCTGCGCGGCATCATTGCCCGGATGGGCGAGCAGGCCCAACAGTTGTACGAGGCTGCGATCGAGAGCTTCGTCGAAAACGATGCGGCGAAGGCTGCGGCGATCGACGACATGGATTCGTACCTCGATGGGTTGCAGAAGCAGTTCGTGCAAGCGATCTTCGAAAGTCATGCGGCCGGACGGATCGACCTGCAGGTTGCCGTGCAGCTCGCCGTGGTCGCCCGGTTCTACGAGCGCATCGGCGATCACGCCGTCAACATCGGCGAGCGGGTCCGGTTCATCGTCACCGGGTGGATGCCAGAACACAAGGGTGCCGAACGGTACCGTCGCTTCGTCGAGGGTACCGGCCAGATCCCGGTCACCCAGGGCCCCTCCGCCGGTTTGGCCGACGGCTCCACCGACGGCTGAGCCACGACCATGAGCCTGCGCCAACGACACGCCCGCGACACCAGCGGCGCCGCTCACGGCGACGGTGCCCGCCTCAGCGATGCCCTCGCACAATTGGAACAGCTGCGCGGCGAGCTGGCCCGGGCACATGTGGCCCTCGACAGCGTGCCGTTGGGGGTGCTGTTGTTCGACCAACGAGGCGCCGTCGTCATTCGCAACGCGCGCACTGGCACCGGCAGCGGTCATGGCGATGTGCTGGTCCAGCAAGCGGTCGATCGCCTCGTCCCCGTGGCCCTGGCCGGTCGCGACACGCACACCTTGGTCGAGCTGTTCGGGCCGCCGCGAAAAGTGATCGACGTTCACGCTGCCCCGCTGATCGAAGGGGGCGCGATCGTGTCGATCGAAGACATCAGCGAACGAGCCCGCCTCGATGCCGTACGCACGGATTTCGTCGCCAACATCAGCCATGAGCTGAAAACACCTGTCGGAGCGCTCGCCGTGCTGGCCGAGGCCATCGCCGATGAAGGGGACCTTGATGTGGTTCAGCGCCTTGCCGGCAAGATGGTTGACGAGGCGCACCGTGCCGCCTCCGCGATCGACGATCTGTTGGAGCTGTCACGAATCGAACTCGGGGGTAAGGCGGTACGCGACCCGGTGCGGGCCACCACCGTGTTGCACGACGCGGTGGTGCGGTCCCTCTCGGCCGCCGAGCAGCGCAGCATCCGCCTCGAGACGCTCGAGCCGGTGCAAGGTGGCGACCCGGTGCAAGGTGGCGACCCGGTGCTCGGCAGCGCGGCCACGGTGCTGGGCGACCGCCGCCAGCTGGTGTCGGCGGTGGCCAACTTGATCGACAACGCAGTCAAGTACAGCGAACCGTCCAGCGCCGTCCAACTGTGCGCGACTGTCGTGGACGGCTTCGTCAACTTCATCGTCAGCGACAGCGGGGTCGGCATCCCAAGCCGGGATCTCGACCGGATCTTCGAGCGCTTTTACCGCGTCGACCGGGCTCGTAGCCGCGAGACCGGAGGAACCGGGCTCGGCCTCGCGATCGTGCGGCACGTGGCCACCAACCACGACGGGGATATCCAGGTTCGATCCGCCGAAGGCGAAGGCAGCACCTTCACCTTGCGGATCCCGGTTGCGCCGTGACGACCCCGGTCATCTTGCTGGTGGAAGATGAGGAGAGCTTCGTCGACGCACTGGTCGTCGGGCTCGGCCGTGAAGGGTTTCGGGTCGAGGTTGCCCGCGACGGGTTCGAGGCGCTCGAACGCTTCGACGAGGTGCAGCCCGATCTGGTGCTGCTCGATGTGATGCTGCCGCGCATCAGTGGGATCGATGTCTGCCGCCAGCTCCGCAAACGGTCCCAGGTGCCGATCATCATGGTGACCGCCAAGGGTGCCGAGATCGACACCGTCGTTGGTTTGGAGGTCGGTGCCGACGACTACGTCACCAAGCCGTACCGCATCCGCGAGCTGGTAGCACGGATGCGTGCCGTGCTGCGCCGCAACTCACTCGATGGGCTCACCGGAACTGAGCGTCCGCCGGGACCTGCGGGGTCCGCTGGTTCGATCGTGGTCGGCGACGTGTCGCTTGATCCGGACGAGCACGTGGTCACCGTTGCCGGAGCGGTGATGAGCCTGCCGCTGAAGGAGTTCGAGCTCCTCCACCTGCTGTTGGCCAACGTCGGTCGGGTGCTGCCGCGCGACGTACTGATCGACCGGGTGTGGGGCCACGACTACGTTGGCGACACCAAGACCCTCGACGTGCATGTCAAGCGTCTGCGCGGCAAGATCGAACCCGATCCGGCGACGCCAACACGGATCGTGACGATTCGTGGCCTCGGATACAAGTACGAGCGATCCAAGCCAACTTGAGCACGGGCCAGCGGCCCTACGATGCCGGTGTGCGAATGCCCCCTCCGCCGCGATCCCGTTCGGCGCCGCCGGCGCCTCCGGCCGTGCTGAGCCGGTTCAGCAGGCTGGCGCGCACGCACGCGGCGATGGCGGCAGGCGATGCGGCGATGGCGGTTGCGCTGGCCGATTCGGTGTTGTTCAGCCTGGACGCCGATGCCGCCCGAGGTCGGGTGCTGTTGTTCCTTGCGATCAGCTTCGTGCCGTTCTTGTTCATCGCCCCGCTGATCGGACCAGTGATCGACCGCACCGCTGGCGGACGGCGGTTCGTCATCCAGGTGGTCACGGTCGGTCGAGTGATCGTGTCGGCCCTGATGGCGTTTCACTTCGAGGGGCTGCTGCTGTTCCCGTTGGCGTTCGCGGCGATGGTGATGCAGAAGACATATGCGATCTCGAAGAGCTCGCTGGTTCCCAGCGTCGTGCGCACCGAGGAGGAACTGGTCGAGGCGAACTCCAAGCTCGGCCTGATCTCGGGCCTCGTCGGGTTTGTGGCTGTGCTCCCAGCTGCGTTGCTACAAAAGACCGTCGGCGGCACAGCGACGATGCTCTACTCGGCGCTGATCTTTGGTGCCGCCTTCGTTGCCGCACGTCAACTTCCCAGGGAGAAGGTGGCCAACCGGTCGGCGGGCCGCGCCGAACGCGTCGAGTTGCACTCCGACCGGGTGGTGCTCGCCTCGACGGCGATGCTGCTGATCCGGGCCAGCGTCGGCTTCACGTTTTTCCACCTGTTCTTTTGGTTCCGCGAGCAGGAGGCCGGGCTGATCTGGTTCGGGCTATCGCTCGGCTTCGCCAGCATGCTGACGATGACCGGCAACGCCATCGCTCCGCGCGTACGCCGTCGCGTGCGCGAAGAGACGATGCTGACCGCCGCGCTCGGCATCATCGCCGTCGCCGGCATCGTCGTGAGCTTGCTCGGCGGTGTTGTCGCCGGCCTGTTGCTGGCCGGAATGGTGAACCTCTCCGCGTCGGTCGGCAGGCTGGCGTTCGAATCGATCGTGCAGCACGAGGCGCCCGACGCCAACCGCGGCCGTGCGTTCGCCCAGTTCGAGACACGGTTCCAACTCGGCTGGGTAGCCGCCGGCATCGTGCCGGTGCTGATCCACTTGCCCGGCCGTTTCGGGTTTGTGCTCGTCGGCATGGTCGCCCTAGCCGAGGCGCTGCTCTATCTCGCATCGGTGCGCGCGCTCGGGGTCAACCGCAAGCCCCCCCACCCGCTACTGGCGCTGCGGAGCTCGATCAACAGCCAGCGCCAACGGCGTGCGCCGCCGCCACAACGGCAGGCCAACGGCGCACGCATCCCGCCGCCGCCGCCGGGTCCGCGACGGTCGGTCGGCTCGCGGCGGGCAGTTGATCCGCGTCGGCCCCGCGGCACCTGACAATCGGTGGTCAGGGCGCGTCTACAGATTGATCCGGGCGAGCCACAGGCCGGGCGCGTCGATCTCTGCCGGGGTGGGGAGGCCGCTCTCGGTATCGAACAGGCGGCGAAGCAAACCCTCGCCGGAGCGATCGACGACACCACCGACAAACTCCTTGCCGCGTTGCACCTGCGCCGAGGTCACCTGTAAACCCAACAGCCGCTCGATGAACACGTCGCCAGCGCTCGCCTCGACGCGCCGCCGGCGGACCGCTTCGGCGATGCGCAACGCGTCGCCACCGATGAGCCGTGCCGCCACTGAATCGACCATGTAGTCGACGTAGCCGACAACGGCCGCGGTGGCTGCGTCGAGTACCGGGGCCTGCTCGATCTGTTCGGTGGAACGCACCGCTCCGAGCAGGATCTCCGGATCGGAGAAGGCCTTCTGGATCGCCTGCATCGGATCGCTCTCGTCGATCTCCAATGACGTGAGCTTGTCGGCGATCGTGGATGGGTCGGGCCGGAACGCACCGACGTGGCGCTGCACGAGCGTGGTGATCGCGTCGCGCACAACCTGGTGGGAGAACACGGCGTGGCCGATCAGCTCCTGGGCGAGCACCCACAGCCGCATCTCGTCGAGGGGCAGCGACCAATCGGCCGCGAATGCATCGACCGAGGAGGGCACGATCAACAGCGTGGTCGCAGTTCGCGGGATCGGCAGGTCGTATTGCCCAAACGCCCGCGAGGCCAGCCGCCCGACCATCGACCCGATTGCCATTCCCATCATGGACGGAGCCATCATCTGGCTGAGGCCACTCATCATCGCCATCATCGGGTCGCCAGACCCGGAATCCGCCGCGTCACCATCGACCGGACCGGGTCGGCCGAGCGACACAGCTAGATCGGTGAACAGCGGCCGGTACGCGTCGAGGGTGCGCTGCGCCCACACCCCCGCAGTCGTCAGTTCGAGCGATGCACTGGTGGTCTCGAGCCCGGTGACGTCGCGAACGTGCATGTCGGCGATGGGGATCAGCTGTTCGTATGCGATTCGCACGGCTGGGTCGACGTTGCTCTCGGTCGTTCCGCCAGACGACGACAACGCCGCGAATTGCCTGGCCGCATCCCAGTTGAGCGGACCCTGGCCGGACAATGCCTTGGCCAGGTCGCCGAACATGGGAAGGTTGGCGAACGGGTCGAAGCCGCCGGGATCGTCGCCACCCATGCCGGAACCATCGTTGCCTGCCATGAACAGATCCTACGGGCGCCGGTGAGTCGCAAGTCGGTCGGGGCTGCGGCAGTAGCGTAGGAACGTGCCCGAGACCCCGGTCGACCGACCTGCGCTCAGCGGGGTGCCGATCACCAGCGGGGTGCCGATGATCAACGGGGTTTGGGTCAGCGACGCCGACAGCGCACTCGGCACCAGGGTGCTGGCCCGACTCGCCGCCCACGACGATCTGGAATCGGTGCCGTTCGAGGACTGCGACGTGGCGATCTACATCGGTGGGGCCGATCCCGATGCGCGGGCGCGCCGACGGGAGAGCGTTGCCGCCGGTGCGAATGCCGTCCTCGAGCAGTTGCAGTCGGCACGACATCTCGTGGTCGTGTCGTCCGCGCTGGTGTACGGGGCCTGGGAGAACAACCCGGTGCCCCTGACCGAGGATGCTGTGCTGCGGCCCGACAACGAGTTCGGCTACGCCCGCCAACTCGCGGCCGTCGAGCAGATGGCCGACGAATGGCGCTGCCGAGAGCCAGGTCGCACCGTGGCCGTGCTCCGACCGGTGGTGTCGATGGCTGCCAACGGCACCAGCGGACTGGCCAGCGCGCTTGCCGCCGGCATGGGGCAGCGGTTCGCGATCGACGATCCGCCGGCGCAGTTCGTGCATCTCGACGATGTGGCCAGTGCCGTCACGCTCGCCGCCGTCGAGAGCCTCGATGGGGTGTTCAACGTCGCCCCCGACGGGAGCATCCCCGCCGCAAGGGTGCGCGCTCTGTCGGGCTCGGCGCCACGCCTGCAACTTCCCGCTCGGTTGGCCGAGGTGCTCGGCTCACTGCGCTGGCGATTCCAGCGGGGGCCGATCCCACCGGGGTTGCGCAGCTACACCAGATCACCGTGGTTGGTGGCCAACGACAAGCTGTCGGCTCGCGGCTGGAAGCCAACGGTCACCAACGAGCAGGCCTATGTGGAAGGCACCGAGGCGAAGTGGTGGACGATGGTCACACCAAAACGACGTCAGGAGATGGCGCTGGCCGCGATGGCCACGGGGGCCATGGGCCTCGTGGTGGCCGTGGCGCGGGTCATAGCGTTGGTTCGTAGGCGCCGAGCGTCACGCTGACGGAGCGCACCTGCGTCGCCGGTGATGGCTGGCGCACAGTGGTTGGCGGGTTCGCAATCGTGGTCGGGGAGAGCGCTGTTGACACAGCCGTCGTGGCGATCGTCACGACCGCCGATGTCGAAGCCGCTGTCGTCGACGTGGACACTGCGGTCGAGGTCGTTGCGATGGTTGCCGTCGTGGCAACCGGGCTGACCGTCGTGGTCGGTGCCGCTGCGGGGGTGCTCACCGGAGTGGGGGGTGCTACGGTGGAGTTTGCCGGTGCGAGCGAGATGGTGGTGGTCGCCGCGGCAGGGGCGCTCGGCGGCGAACCGGCCGGGGCAGGCGACTGCACGGTCAACACCACGACCGTGCCCGGAGGCTTGGTCGCGATCAGGGCCAGCACTTCGTCGACCGTGGCCACGCTGACACCGTCGATGGCCGTGATCCGTTCACCCACGACCAATCCGGCCAGGGCCGCAGGGCTGCCCGGAGCGATGACCGCGATGGTGAGTGGCGCCGTTGCCGCGCCGCCGAAGCGAACACCGAGCCAGCCCGCGGCCGCATCGACCGGCGCAGGGTCGTCGGGTGACGGCGTGTCGGTCGAGCTCGGTGCGGGTTGATCGGCCACCGAGGACCCATCGGCGGGATCGACGATCGGCACCAGTTCCACGTGGGCGCCGGACTCGTCGCTCACCACCGTGCACAGCGCGACCAGGGCGCCATCGTGGTCGACAACCGGGGTGCCCTCGACGATCGCCGATGCGTCGAGCAGCGCGGTCCCGTCAGCGTCGTTGGTGATCTCGGTTGGATGCCCGGACAACACCACCAGGTTCTGGCCGGGCTCGGCGGCAGACACCGCAGCAAAGCCAACCACCTCCAGTGCCGAGCTCGGGTGGATCATGGCAAGATCGCCAGCAACGATGACGACCCCATCAGTTGGTCCGTCGATGCTCATCATGCTGACGTCGGTGCTGCCCGACACGGCCAGCGCGGTGGTGACGATGAACGATGCATCGGCGATCGCCACACCGATCGCCGACGATTCGTCGGCACCGTCGATCATGACCAGCACCGTGTTGGTCGGCACCAGCTGATCGGTTGCGGTGTCCACGCTGGCGGGGGTGATGCGTGGCGGTGCGCTGGACGGGGTGGGCGGGGCTGCGGCGGAGGTTGGGGCGAACTGCAACGTGGCGGGTTCGCTGCTGAACCTCGCCGCAGTGACCGATGACGTGGCGATCGGGGACGTGGTGGCTGCAAGCTCACCACCCATCGGGGTGAGCAACCACAAAACCGCGACGCCGAGCACACACCCGATCGCACCAGTGGTGACCGTGAGTCCGCGACCGATCGCCATCGGTGGCTCGGATGCGACCCAGGCTGCGTGACCCATTTCGCTCGGATGGCGCCAGTGGCGCTCGTGGGTCGGGGTGGGCGCGGCGGGGTAGAGCTCTCCGTCGTGCCCATCATCCCAGGCGTCAGCAGACTCACTCCGCTCCACGAGCAGGAGATCGTAGTGATGTGGCCCCGTCAGCGTGCATCGCCCGGCGAGAGCCGTGACGCAGCGGCTACGATACGTCCGTGAATCCACCAGGTAGCGACGAGACATGGGTGGGTCTCACCGATGAGTCGCTCCCGATCGGCGAGGTGTACGAGTGGTGCGTCGTGCCCCGTTGTGGCGCTGTGGTGCTGTTCAGCGGCACCGTTCGAGACCATTCGGTCGACGAGGGTGCGGCCGATGACGATGCGGTCGACGAGGGTGCGGTCGACGACGTTGTGGCGATGCGCGACGACGTGCAGTTCCTCGAGTACGAGGCGTACACCGAACATGCCGAGGCGTCGTTCCGAAAGATCGTCGATGAGTTGCGCTCCAGGTGGCCACACACCGGACGCGTCGCCCTGTTGCACCGCGTCGGCCGACTCACCCTCGGCGAGAGCTCGGTGGTCGCTGCCGTCAGCGCGCCCCATCGCCCCGAGGCGTTCGAGGCGGCGCGGTATGCCATCGATGCGCTGAAGGCCAGCGCCCCGATCTGGAAGCGCGAGACGTGGTCGTCCGACGCAACGTCAGCCTGGGGTACCGGGGCCCATGCCCCGGTCGATCCCGCGACCGTTCCGTCGGCTCGCGCCAGCACCCGGAGCAGCTAATGGAAATCTTTGTCGTGGTGGTGCTCGTGCTGATGGTGCTTGTCGCCGTCGTCATCCTCCAACGGCGTGGCCGGCCGCGCCAGGATGATGGGATGAACACGTTCCGTCGCCACATCGACGCGCTGTCGCCAGAGGCACGTCGCGAATCGATCGATCGCGCTCGCCGACACGACGAAGGCAAGCGCTGACGTGGCCCGTGACCTCGCCATCGACCTTGGCACAGCGAACACGTTGGTGTACATGAAGGGCAAAGGCATCGTGCTCAACGAGCCGTCCGTCATCGCTCTCAACCGTCAGACCGGCGAAGTCCTCGCGACCGGCCGCGAGGCCTGGCAGATGATCGGCAGAACTCCCGGATACATCGTTGCCGTGCGACCGCTGCGCGGCGGCGCGATCACGGACTTCGAGATCACCGAGCGGATGATTCGGCTGTTGCTGCAGCGCGTCGGTGTGAGCCGGTTCACTCGCCCGAAAGTGGTCATCTGCGTGCCATCGGCGATCACCGAGGTCGAGCGACGCGCCGTGACCGACGCAGCTCGCCGCGCCGGTGCCGCCGACGCCCAGCTGATCGAACAGCCGATGGCCGCAGCGATCGGTGCCGACCTCCCCATCGACGAACCGATCGGCAACATGGTCATCGACATCGGCGGCGGCACCAGTGAGACAGCGGTCATCAGCCTCGGTGGCATCGTCGCGCTCGAAGCTGTTCGTGTCGGCAGCTTCGACATCGACGCGGCGATCCAGAGCTACGTCCGCCGGGAGCACGGGATCGCCGTCGGTGAACGCACTGCCGAAGAGGTCAAGGTCGCGATCGGCTCGGCCGAACCCGGCCCCGACGAGAACCAGGCCGAGGTACGCGGCCGCGACCTGATGACCGGCCTGCCGAAGACCGTGCTGCTCACCGCCGAGGAGATCCGCGTCGCCATCGACGATGTGGTCAGCAGCATCACCGCGTCGGTGGTGCGGTGCCTGTCGAAGGCACCGCCGGAGCTCGCCCAGGATTTCCTCGTGCGCGGCATGTACCTCGTCGGCGGTGGCGGGCTGTTGCGTGGGCTGGCCCAGCGCATCGAGCGGGAAACACAGGTGCCGGTGAAGATGTCGAACGTGCCCCTCGAGGCGGTCGTGCTCGGTGCCGGTCACTGCATCGAGCACTACGACGCCTTGAAGAGCATGTTCATGGGGGCACGGCGCTGATGCCGGTGGCCGGCGCCGACATCACCTGGCAACTCGGTGACGGTCACGTCGGCCTGATCACCTTGAACCGCCCGGCTGCTCGCAATGCGCTCACGTGGGAGATGTACGCAGAGCTGGAACGGCTGGTGCGTGGCGCCCCGGACCGAGGCGCGCGATGTGTGGTGATCACCGGGACGGATCCTGCGTTTTGTAGCGGCGATGATGTGCGCCAAGTGATGGGTGGCGGCGTCGCCGGCGCCGCGCCGTTGCGCACCGAAGCCGAGGCGTCGCGCGTACCGCGGCTGACGCCGGCGGCCGACGCGTTGCTGCACACCGACGTGCCTGTGATCGCCGCGGTCAACGGTGCGGCCGTGGGGTGGGGGATGGAACTGGCGATGATGGCCGACATCCGCGTTGCCAGCGAGCGGGCCAAGTTCGGCGAGTTGTTCGTGTTGCGCGGGCTCGTCAGTGACGTCGCCGGTCTCGGGAGGTTGGCGCACCTGGTCGGCCGCGAACGGGCCGCCGAGATGTTGTTCACCGGCGAGGTGATCGATGCCCGCGCCGCGTTCGACGCCCGGCTGGTGAGCCGGGTCGTTGGCCATGCCGATCTCTTGCCAACAGCGCTTGCATTGGCGGCGCGCATCGCCGCCAACCCACCACTGGCCGTGCAGCGCTTGAAAGCAGGAATGCGCGAGGCGCTCGACCCGGATTGGAACGACCTCGGCCGGTGGGTCAGCGCTGCACTCGGTGAGTTGTTCCAGACTGCCGATCATCGCGAAGGTGTACGCGCCTTCCTCGACAAGCGGCCGGCGACGTTCGAGGGCCGATGAGCCGAATCGCCAGCGCCGATTCGAGCGACATCACCGAGGGCCTCACCAAGATCCGCGAGGAGTTCTCGCTTCCAGCAGGCTTTCCTCCCGAGGTGATCGATGCCGCGAGCGCTGCGGTTGCCCGCCCGGTGGGGGAGGAGCACGTCGATCGCACCGGCTTGCCGTTCGTCACCCTCGACCCGGCTACCTCGACCGATCTCGATCAGGCATTCTGCCTCGAAGAGGCCGGCGACGATCTGATCCTGCGCTACGCGATCGCCGATGTCGGCTGGTTCGTTCGCCCCGGCGACCCCCTTGACCGTGAGGCCTGGACCCGTGGGACCAGCTTCTATCTGCCCGACGGCAAGGTCAACCTGTACCCGCCCGTGCTGTCCGAGGGCGCAACCAGCCTGCTCCCCGACGGGCCGCGGCCGGCGGTGGTGTTCACGGTCCGTCTCGACAGCGAGGGCACGCCGAGCCTCGACGGTGTGGAGCGGGCGATCGTGCGCAGCCGGGCCAAGCTGGCCTACGACTCGGTGACCGCTGATCAGCTGCCTGCCGCACTGCCCGAGTTCGCCGCCCGGATGGCCGCTGCCGAGCAACGGCGTGGCGCGGCGCGAATCGATCCCCCCGAGCAGGAGGTGTCGGGCGACGGCGATCGGTACCGCATCAGCTACCGACCGCGGCTCGAGTCGGAAAACACGAACGCGGCGCTGTCGTTGGCAACGAACCTGGCCGTGGCCGATGCGCTGCATCGTGCCGGAACCGGGCTGTTCCGGGTGATGGACGAACCCGACGAACGGGCGATTCGCCGTCTCCGCCTCACTGCCCGCGCTCTGGGTGTTCCGTGGCCGGGCGATGTTCCCCTCGACGTGTTCGAGCGGACGCTCCAGCCGGCCGATCCGAGCCATGGGGCGATCATGCTGGCCATTCGTCGTGCCGGCGGAGGCGCACGGTACGAGCCGTTCCGCGCCGAGGTGGTGCCGTGGCATGCGGCGATTGCGGCCACCTATGCGCATGCCACCGCGCCGTTGCGGCGGCTGGCCGACCGTCATGTGGTCCTGGCGTCACTCGCGATCGCCAACGGTGGTGTCGTGTCGGCCGATCTCAGCGAGGCGTTCACGGCGCTGCCGGAGGCGATGCGACGGGCCGACGCGAAGGGCTCCCAGATCGACCGGGCCGTGATCGATCTCGTCGAAGCTGTGGTGCTGCACGGGAGCGAGGGCGACACGTTCGTCGCGATCGTCACCGATGTCGACGATCGAGGGGCGCGCATCCAGTTGTGCGACGTCGCTGTGGTCGCGAGAGTCTCGGCCCCGAACCTGGAAGCGGGCGACGAGGTCAGGGTCAAGCTGGTCGAAGCAAACCCCACCGAACGCACCACGAGCTTCGAGCGCGTCGCTTGAGCGGCGGTCGTCTGAGCCGGGACGGGGCAGGAGTCAGCCGGGCACGATTGACGTGATCTGACCGCTCGCGGACAGAACCCAGAGCTCACCATCGGGAGTTTCGCGGATCGCGGTGATCGACGGTTGCTGGCCGATCGTCAGCGCCTGAGCTGCGGGTGCCGGAGTCGCCGCCGATGGTGTGGCTGGGATCGCGTAGATGTTCCCGCTGCAATAGTCGGCGAACACGTACCAGCCGACAAGGGAGGCGATTGTGGTGCTGCGGTACACGGCACCACCGGTGATCGAGCAGCCGTTGTCGTCGCTGTGGGTGTACTCGAAGATCGGCGGTGTCGCTCCATCGGCGGGTTGGTCGTCGTTGTAGCGCTGTGTTCCCTCGAACGCGCTCCACCCGAAGTTCAGCCCGCGGCCGCCGCCCTGCGCGGCCCAGGCCACGTTCACCTCTTCGATCGCGTTTTGGCCGACGTCGCCGAACCACAGATCGCCGGTCGCGCTGTCGAAGCTCATCCGCCACGGGTTGCGCACGCCGACCGACCAGATCTCCGGACGGGCCCCCTCGATGCCGACGAACGGGTTGTCGGCGGGAACGGTGTACGGCAGGTCGGCGGAAGGGGCCGGGTCGATCCGCAGGATCTTGCCGAGCAGATTCGACACGTTCAGCGCGCGACGTTCGGGATCACCGGCCGAACCTCCGTCGCCCATGCCGATGTACAGCATGTTGTCGCCGCCGATGGTGACGTTGCCGCCGTTGTGGTTGGAATATGGCTGGGCGATCGTGAGCAGTTCGCGCCGCGTCGCGGCGTCGAAGACGCCGTCGCTGCTGACCGCATATTCGGCGACCACGGTGGCACCGTTGTCGGCGGTGTAGTTGATGTACGCGTGGGTGCCGTCGGCGGCGAAGGTGAGACCGAGCAGGCCCTGCTCGCCGCTGCCGGACGTGATGTCGCTGATGTCGAGCACCGCCGGGCCGACGACCCCGTCGCGCACCGTGACGATGCGGCCGTCCTGTTCGACCACGAACGCCGTGGCATCGCCGGTGCGCCACGCCACATCGACCGGCTGCTGTGCCGTGGAAACGGGCAGCAGCGCAATCGCTATCTCCGCCAGCGGCACCGTTGCCCCGGTCGCCGCGGTCGCTGCGGTCACCGCGGTCACAGCGGTCACCGCGGTCACCGCGGTCGCTGGTGCCGAGGTGGCTCCGGGGTCGGAGCTGGTCGCTCCGGTCACGTCGGTTGTTCCGGTCGGCTGTGTCGCCCCCGTCGACTGTGTCGCCCACGTCGACTGTGTCGCCCACGTCACGTCCGGACCCGGGTTCGCTGCATCGTCGCTCCCGGGGCTCGCTGCGTCGTCGCGTCCGCACCCGGCGGCCAGAGCGAGGCTGGCGGCCACCCCCGCTGCGAGCAGCGACCAGCGTGGCCTCTGCCGCTTCACCACAGGATTGCGTGAGCGCGCGACCGGTGGCATCAGTGCCCTCGCGGGCCGATCCGGGCCAAACCCTCCTGGACCACGGTGATCGCGAGGGTGCCATCAGTGGTGAAGATCGCCCCTCCGGCGAGACCGCGTCCGGCACCGCTGGAGAACGCCCGCTGGTCGTACAGCAACCAGTCGTCGGCGCGGAACGGGCGGTGGAACCACATCGCATGGTCGAGGCTGGCCATCTGCATGTCTGGACTTTCCCAGGACAGGCCGAAAGGTAACACCGTCGTGTCGAGCAGGGTCATGTCGCTCGCGTAGGTGACGATGCACGCGTGCAGGGTCTGGTCGTCGGGCAGCGCACCGTCGGCACGCATCCACACCCGCTGGTGGTCGCTGGAGGTCCCGTGCCGGCTGAACGGATCGCTGTCGACGTAGCGGATGTCGATCGGCCGGGGGCGGTCGTAGAACTCTCCGATGCGCTCCTTGTACGGTGCCATCCTCGTGCGGAAGTCGGGCAAGTCGTTTGCCGCAGGAACATCGATCGGCATCGGGATCTGATGGTCGGGGCCGGGTTCAGCGATGTGGAAACTGGCCTGCAGGTTGAAGATCGCCTTGCCGTTCTGGATCGCTACGACACGGCGGGTGGTAAAGCTCTTGCCGTCGCGGATGCGGTCCACCTCGTACAGGATTGGCTTGGTGGTGTCGCCGGGCCGCAGGAAGTAGGCATGCAGCGAGTGCACGTGGCGTTCCGGGTCGTCGACGGTCCGCGTGGCCGCGACGAGGGCCTGGCCGGCGACCTGGCCGCCGAACACCCGTTGGCGGTTCTCGTCGGGCGAGACGCCGCGGAACAGGTTGACCTCGATCACTTCGAGATCGAGCAGGGTCACCAGGTCGTCAAGGGCAGTCGGCACGGTCGGAGTCTCGCACCCCCGGGTGCTCTATCGTGCGCCGCATGCCACTGCTGACCCTGTCGCCCGATGAGCTCCTCTCAACCACCCGCGCCGTTCGCAAGCGGCTCGATTTCGACCGTCCCGTCGAGGATCAGATCATCCGCGAGTGTGTCGATATGGCGATGCAGTCACCATCGGGCTCGAACAACATGACGATGCAGTTCGTGGTGGTGCGCGACCCCGCCAAACGTGCCGCGCTCGGCGAGATCTACAAACAGTGCTACGGGATCTACTCGTCGATGGATGGCGTGTACATCCGCTCGATCGACAAGGGCGAGGAGATGGCCAACGCGCAACAGCAGCGCAGCGCCGATTCGGCTGACTTCCTGGGTGAGCACATGGGCGACGCTCCGGCGCTGATCATCCCGTGCAGCGCCGCGGGGAGGTTGGATGGAGCGGCAGCGATGATGTCGGCTTCGATGCTGGCCAACGTGGTGCCGGCGATGTGGAGCTTCATGCTGGCAGCCCGCGCCCGCGGGCTCGGCACGTGCTGGACCACCGTGCACCTGATGATGGAGCAGCAGGCCGCCGACGTGCTCGGAATCCCGTTCGACTCGGTCCAGCAAATTTGCCTGAGCCCGCTCGCCTACACCAAGGGCACCGACTTCAGGCCCGCCGCCCGCCCGGACGCCGACTCGATCATTCACTGGGACAGTTGGTGACCGGAACTGACCGGTCGTGGCGCGATCATGCGCAGTCGGCCAACGGGTTCATGCCCGTTGACGAGGGCGACGCACTGCACGATGCCGCGCTCGCTGCCGGTCAGTTGCTGCCAGGGTTGCCATTCCTCGAGGTTGGCTCGTACTGCGGGCGGTCGACGGTGTGGTTAGGGGCTGCGGCGCAGGCGTGCGACGCCGTGCTGTTCGCTCTCGATCACCATCGTGGGAGCGAGGAGAACCAGGCCGGTTGGGAGCACCACGACAAGTCGCTGGTCGATGAACGTATCGGGCGGATGGACACCTTGCCAGAGTTTCGCCGCGTCGTGTACGACGCGGGTTTGGAACCGTGGGTGGTCGCCGTCGTCGGCCGGTCACCGGTCGTGGCGCAGCACTGGCGTACCCCGCTGGCGATGCTGTTCATCGATGGTGGGCATGGTGAGGAGCCGGCTAGGGCGGACTACGAAGGCTGGACACCTCACGTCGCGGTTGGTGGCACCCTGGCCATCCACGACGTGTTCCCCGACCCCGCCGACGGGGGCCGCCCGCCGTACGAGCAGATCTTCCTGCCTGCGATCGACAGCGGCCGATTCCGTTTCACCGGTGAGTGCGGCAGCCTTCGTATCCTCGAACGAATCGAGTAGCCGCGCCCCGCCGTCGCCCCGCCGTCGCCCCGCCGTCGCCCGAGCCGTCGCCCGAGCTGTCGCCCGAGCCGAACTTTGTCGGTCTCAACCGGCTCAGCCGGTCACCACCGGCAAAGTTCGAGACTCGGTGACGTTCCGGGGAATCCGATGGTGCCTCGGGTCACGACGTGGCCATCTCGTCGAGGGGGCCTGGCCGTGCGGTAGCCACAGGTACGCCTCGGATCCGGACCGCAACGCATCGCTCTGCACCGACGTCGAGCGATTCGATCTGCGCTACCGATTCGGCGCTGGCAGATCCCGAGGCAAACCACACCACGAGCTTGGTTGGGTCGACGGTCGTGTCGAACGGGCAGCGCCCACCACGCTTGCCCACTCGACGGAAGTGCGCAGCACCATCGGCACGCCAGCGTTGGGGTCCGAGTGTTGAGCGCCCACACGGGTGCGCGCTCGACACTCGCATCCCCCTCCGTGTACTCGGATGACACGCGGGGACTCGGATGGCTGCGGCCGGGGCTGATCGCAGCGGGCTGGTCAGTCGAACAGACCGATCGGGTTGCGGGCGGCGGGGACTGGCAGGCCGAGGTGGTTCCAGGCCGCCGGCATGGCTACCCGGCCACGGGGGGTACGGGCGATCATGCCTTGCTGGATGAGGAACGGCTCGTACATGTCTTCGACCGTCTCGGGTTGCTCGCCGACGCTGATCGCCACCGTGGAGAGCCCGACCGGG
>JAYURF010000180.1:0-5349 GCA_043756365.1 Acidimicrobiales bacterium | reverse complement strand
CGGCGAGGCCCGCGAGCAAGCCGGCCACCGTGAACAGCCCAGACGCGGCGAGCGGCCGGCGGGCCCGGTAGGGCACGAACTCGTCACCGAGTTGGTATACGCCCGACAGTGCCCGCTGATGCTCACCAACCTCGGCGGCGGTCAGGGACGGATCAGGCTTGTTGCGAATGCCCTTGCGTCCTCCACCGGCAATCGCTGCGCTGATCGCCACCACGGCCAGGATCACCTCGAGCGCACGATCGCCGAACAGGCCGCTGCCCAGCGCCCCAACCACGGCGCCGGTCGTCGCGAAGAGTTCCGTGGTGACCCCGATGCGATGATTGACGACACGTTCGTCGAGTTGGCGAGCACCGGCCGACAACGATCCGGCAGCGACCGACACCAGGCCAAGCGGAGCCGCCAGCCGCGCCGGAGTTCCGGTGAGCACCAGCAGCGGAACGAGGATCACCGCACCGCCGAGCCCACCGAGCGAACCGACGACCGACGTGGCGAAGCCAAGGCAGAACTCGGCCCAGCTCATCGCGGTTCGTGCCGCGGTTCGTGCCGGTCGACGGTGAATCCGCTGGCGCGAAGTTCGACGACGATCCGGTCGAGGGTGTCGGCGAGCTCCGCGGCATCGGCTCCAGCGACGGTGAGCGTCTCGGCCGCTCCGGATTGTTTGTCGGCAAGGCCGTCCGCGGCGATCCGTTCCAGCCGAGCGGCCATCGCCTCGGCCGCCGAGGCCCACCGCTGCGACGTATCGGCATTGCCCGGTGCCGCCAGTGCGCTGGCCTGGTGGTGATCGGCTGCGGCGCGCAGCGACTGTGCCAGCGGGCCGAGCAGCACAGCGAGCTCGCCGCTGTCGAGCGCCGAGCTGATCAGCAGCCGCAGCGAGCCACGGGTGTCGAGTGGCCGCCACGGTGCCCCGATTGCCGCGGCGGCAGCGGCGATCGTGTCACGGCCGATCCACGCTCCGCAGGCTGCGGGCGCCAGCAGGACACGAGCGAGGCGCTGCGGGCCAAGTGCCGTCGCAACTGTGCCACCAGTACGGCCACCAGCGATGCCACCATCATCAGCACCTGCGTTGGCTCGCCGCCCGTCATCGCCCGCTGCGGCGAGCACGCGAACCAGATCCGGGGCCGGTCTGAGCCGGTCGTACTCCTCGTCCAAGAACTCGATCGCCGCGTGAAGCAACGGCTGGTACGGCCCACCGGCGGCGACGTGTTCGGCGGCGGCGAGCGCCACGGTCGCCCACGGCGCAACGTGGTCGGCGAGGAACGAACGCTCGACCTCGACCGCCGCAACTGCCTCGTCGGGTGTGCCACTGCGCCATGCTTGCGCCTCGGCCCGGCACAACTCGGCGACGCAGCGCAGGTGCAGGCCGAGGTGGTCGATGCCTGCGACCCGCCAGCGGCCCTGCTCGGCCTCATCGAATCCGAGGCGAACGTATCTGGCCGCCAGCACCGAGACGTGCTCGCCACCCTGTTGGCCGTCGTCGCTGCGAAACACGCTCTCGTGAAGCGGCACCCCGCGCAGGAACACCCGCGCGTACTCGCTGCGCAACACCGGATCGCCGTCGGCAAGCGGGCCGAGGGATGGCACCGCCGACACGAGGTCGGCCAGGTGCGGGCCGGGCTCCTCCAACAGCAGCGTCCCGAGCAGTGCGGCAATACCGGCCCGACGGTCTGCAAGCAGCGCAAGATCCCTCGTCATCGCCCGTCCTGACCGGACCCTGGCGCAGATCTGGCGGCTGGCCTCGATCTGGCGGATGGCATGGAACTCGGCACTGACGGCCATTCTGGCACCGGCCTCACGTTGGCGCTGGCCAGGTCTTCGGCGGCGTGGCGTAGGCCGTAGCTTGCGGTTTCACCGGTCGGGCCAGCCACAGCGGCCGACGCAAGCCACCGGGTCCGGGACCAGGCCGTGTCTTGGCCAACCACTCGCGGTACACCGTGGTCGACTTGCCCGTGTCGACGGCGATATCTCCATAGCTGTCGTCGGCCTGAGCTGGAGCCACGGTCACCCGTTGCAGCCAGCAATGCATTCCCGAGACCGGATCGGGTTGCACCGGAAACGTGAGGTTCTGGTGCACCCCGGCATCGCTCCACCACACCCGCGAACTATCGGGATCGCTGGATTCGAACGGCGTCACACCCGTGGTCTGGCTCATCTTCCACATACCGTCAGCGCTCGGCCCCGCATTGGACTCCCCGTAGGCGATCTCGGGGCCGCTGATTCCGACCACTCCCGATGCGTAGCGCGGCGTACCCGTGTTCTCTTCCAGCCGCCACCTGCCCATGTGGTGCGACACGCCGACGACACCGGGACGGATGCCCTCGGTGCGCCACGCGCGGATCACGAAGTAGCCGATCTGGGTGGTGATCCGCACGAGCCCGTTCATCTCGATTCCCAGCTTCTCGGCATCGGACGGGTGCACCCACATCGGGTGCGAGTGGCTGATCTCGGCCAGCCACTTGGCCTGCCCGGAGCGGGTGTGGATCAACGTCGGCAAGCGGAACGTCGGCAACAGGATCCGTTCGCCGGCGTCCATGTCGAGGTCTTCCCAGTGCACGTGGCTCTTGATGAACCCTGGCATCACGTACTCGGGCCAACCCCAGTCGCGCAGCATTGGCGAGTACATCTCCAGCTTGCGCGACGGTGTAGGAAAGCCGAAGCGGGCGACACCGTCGATATCTACGCCGATCGAACCATCACCGATGAAGGGCATGTGCCCCTCGATGTCGGTGAGCGCGTCATGGGAGCCGGCCGTGCCCGGAACGCGGTACACGCCGATGTCGTCGGTGCCCGCGGACGCTGCGGCGATCTCCTCGGCGGTGACCACGCGTTCGTGGACGGCGTATTGGTTGCCGGGGATCTCGAACGCGCCGTACTTGCGCATGAACGCAAGCGGGGTCAGCCCCTCTGCCGCGGCGGCGTCGGGGAGCCCGGGGACAGAGTCGCGGAACAGTCGCCCGTAGTACTCGTCGATGCCGAGCGGCTCGCCGGGTTGCTCGTCGGATTCGAAGTGCCGGCGGATGCCGAGCGCACCGTCGGGATCGATCTTCCATGACAGGTCGATCCAGAACTCGTTCTCCTCCCACACCTCGCCCGGGTTGGCCTCCCACGTTCGCCGGACCGGGCGGCCTTCGGCTTCGGCGTTGACCCGGAACACGGGCTGGCGGAAGCCGATCCAGCGTCCGCTGTGGGTCTCGTAGCTGGCCAGGTCGTGACGCTCGGCACCGTTGCCCATCGGCAACACGTAGTCGGCGAACCATGCCGATTCCGACCAGGTTGGAGTGAGGGCGACGTGGCAACCGACGAGTGACTCGTCGGTGAGCGCCTCGAGCCAGGTGAAGCCGTCGGGGTTGGTCCACACCGGGTTGTACACGCGACTGAAGTACGTGTCGACCTTGCCGCGGCCCTCCTTCAGGAAGTGCGGCAACAGGATCGACGCCTCGTGATGCGCCAACGGGTATTCGACCGGCCACGTCATGTCGTTCCAGCGCCCATGGGGGTGGGCGGCCTTCGGCGGCACCGGGATGAACTTGTTCCAACCGTTCGGCGACACGCCGCCCTCGGTGCCGACAGAACCGGTGAGCACGTTGAGGAACCACAGGCACCGCGCCACTTGCCATCCGCCCTCGTTGCCGGCGGCCGCGGCACGCCAGTTGTGCGAGCTGAGCTTGCCCGGCACGGCGGTCGCGACCACATCGGCGATCTCGCGGATTTTTGCTTCGGTCATTCCGCACACGTGTGCCGCGTACTCGGGGGTGAACTCGGCATAGCAATCGATGAGCGCCGGGCCGACGTTGTCGAACGTGCATTCCAGGTCGGGACGGGTTTCGCGCAGGAACACGTCCCAGTTCACCCACCTGCGGAAGAACTCGCGGTCCCACGTGCCCTTCTGCAGCAACAGCCTGGCGATCGCCAGCAGCATCGCCGCCTCGGTGCCCGGCCAAACCGGTAGCCAGTGGTCGCTCATCGAGGCGGTGTTCGACAGCCGCGGGTCGACGCAGATGATCTTGGCGCCGCGCATCTTGCCCTCGATGATCCGCTGGGCATGCGGGTTGAAGTAGTGCCCGGCTTCGAGGTGCGACGAGATGAGGAAGATGACCTTGGCGTTGGCGTGATCTCCAGATGGCCGGTCGAACCCCATCCACGCCGCGTACCCCACGCGAGCGCCGGAGGAGCAGATGTTGGTGTGGCTGTTGTGGCCGTCGATGCCCCACGCGTTGAGCACCCGCTCCATGTAGCTGTCATCGCCGGGCCGGCCGACGTGGTAGATCACCTCGTCGTGGCGGCCCTCGCGGAACGCTGTGCCGATGCGGCCGCCGATCTCGCTGAGCGCCTGCTCCCAGGTCACCCGCTCCCACGTGCCCTCGCCCCGCTTGCCGGCCCGCTTCAGCGGGTACAGGATGCGCTCAGGGTCGTACACCTGGGTGATGGTGGCAGGCCCTTTGGCACAGTTGCGACCGCGGCTCGCGGGGTGGGTCGGGTTGCCCTCGAACTTGGCGATCTGTCCACTGGTCTTGTCGACGTAGGCAAGCAGGCCGCAGCACGCTTCGCAGTTGAAGCAGGTGGTGGGAATCAGGCGGTAGTTGCGCTGCTTGCGTTCGCCATGCGCCCACGCCTTGGCATCGAGCTCGACCCAGTTGTCCCACCGCTCGACCGGGGCGTAGTTGGTGAGTTGCGAACCGGGCATCAACCGGGTGATGTTGGCCTGCGCAGATCGGTGCAGCTCGTCGAGCATCGACATCGGTCACGTCCCCCTTGGGTGATTCGTTGAAGATGAGTGGACGGTCACGACAGCGGGACCGATTGCCCGGCCCGTACGAACGCGTCCTCGTACAGCGCAAGTCCAGCGATGCCGGCGACGCCTGCCAACAGCCCGAGCACCGGCAGGTCGGCGGCGAGCCCGACGACGACGAGCAGCCCGGCCAGCACGAGCCCGATGGCCACGCTGCCCCAGAACCTGGTGCGGTACTTGCCATGTGTCATTGCCCGCTGGGCGAGCTCGACGTGGACGGTGCCCGTGCTCCACAGTTCGGTGGCGATCAGGAACGCCACGGCGATCAGGCTCCCGAGTAGCAGCCACATCAGCGCGGCGACAAACCCATCGGCCACGTCGAACATCGGTGCCAGCAGCAACCCGATCCCGCCGCCGCCGACACCCGCTTGGGCGAGCAGCGTCGGCAACAGCAATGGGGTCTGCCAGAAGTCGCGTCCCTCACACTGGCCGAAAAGGAACGCGGTGTATCCGGCGGTGCCGGCGGCGAAGAGCGCAGTCGGCGCAGCCAGCACCTGAAGCAAACCAGGCGAGTCGATCAGCCCGCCGAGCAGCCACAGCGATCCGAGGATGCCGTAACCGAG
>JAYURF010000179.1:0-1977 GCA_043756365.1 Acidimicrobiales bacterium | reverse complement strand
GCATGTTGGTGAACGCCTCGACGAAGGCCCGCATCGGCACGCCGTACTGCAATCCGTAGCTGATGCTCTTGGCGAACGCGTCCATGATCCCGCTGAGGGTGGACCCCTGCTTGGACACGGTGAGGAAGATCTCACCGGGCCGACCATCGGCGTATTCACCGATGTTGGCGAAGCCCTTGCAGTCGGCCACTCGGAACTCGAACGTCTTGGCCGAGCGGGTGCGCGGCAGCTTCTGGCGGATCGGCTGATGGACGATCCGCTCAACAATCCGCTCGACGATCCGCTCGGGCCCATCAGCACCAACCGCGAGTGCCGCTGCGCCGTCGGCGGCATCGACATCGGGGGCATCGCCTTTCTTGGCGGTGCTGAGCGGCTGGCCGACCTTGCAGTTGTCGCGATACACCGCGACGGCTTTCAGGCCGAGCTTCCAGCTGAGCATGTGCAACGCCTCGATGTCTTCGATCGAGGCTTCCTCGGGCATGTTCACGGTCTTGGAGATCGCTCCGGACAGGAACGGCTGCGTGGCCCCCATCATCCGCACATGGCCCTCGTAGTGGATGGTGTTGTCGCCCATCGAGCAGGCGAACACGGCGACGTGATCGGGCGACAGGTGCGGCGCCCCGAGGATGCTCTTTTCGACATCGATGTAGGCGATGATCTCGTCGACCTGCTGCGGGCCGTAACCGAGGCGGCGCAACGCCCGCGGGATGGTCTGGTTGACGATGACCATCGTGCCGCCACCGACGAGCTTCTTCATCTTGCACAAGCCAAGGTCGGGCTCGATGCCGGTGGTGTCACAGTCCATCATGAGCCCAATCGTGTTGTGGCTCACGAAACCGTTGGCGACGTAGGTGACGTTAGACGGGACCGACAAATCGTAGGTGAGCTCCTCGTCGCCGAGCACAGCCGATGCGATCTTGTCGAAGAAAAACCCGAGCAAATGAGCAAGCTCGGCGTCGCCGGATCGCTCGAGTAGTTGTTCGGCGAGACGACGTGACACCGCCCCTGAGACACGGAGCTCCATCAGCGCGACCTTGCGATCTCGACAGTTGTCGGGCACGACCCGATCGATGAGCTCGCGAGTCACCGGGATGTGGTCATGGCGCGCCGACTGCACGGCGTCGCTGGTGTCGACCTTGCCCCACTTGCGCTGCGAGATGAAGCCGACCTCGGTCAGCCAACGCTGATTGGACCGCCGGTTGAGGAGGCGGACGATGTTCAGCGCCGAACCCCGGCCGCTGACACCCGCCGAGCGGGTGGTGACGAATCCGAGGGCGAGCATGAGCGTTTGCACCTCGGTCGCGAAGCCCAGCGTCGACGTGGTCCACGACGGATAGCCAGCGGTGACCGTGCCATCTGCTTCGAACAGGCCGCGCAGGAACGCGCGGTAGCACTCGGGATCGTTGGTGTGGAGCAGTGCCTCAGGGAGGTGGGGCGTGTAGCCCTTGCCCGTGTGAGCTTCGTGCGGCAGGCGTTTCGCGAAACCGCTCGCCACCCACCAGTCGGCCAGGCGAACCGAGTGGAACGCAACCTCCAGGTATCCCCGACACTGGGAAACGGCGGCGGTGAGACCGAACAGTTCCTTGCCAAGCCACTCCATGTGGGCGACGACATCGAGATCGTGTGCGTCGACGCAGAACCGCAGACCACGGGCGTGCAGCGAGCCATCGCCCATGAAGTAGCCGAGCAGTTCGGCGAGATCGACGTTCATCGTCGACGGCACCCGGACGTGGTGCTCGCCGGCCCAAGCCATCTTGTCCGAGAGCGGCGGGAGGCCAACCTCGTTCGGCGTTCCGACAATCGAGCCCAACGCCATCGGCACCCGGTCGCCCGCCTTCAGCTCGGCGCAACGCCGCCACACCCACGCGCCGTCGGAGCCGACCACCTTGATGCGGTGCTTGGTCGTGCCCTGTAGGCGGTACCCGCGCCGGGTGGTGACGTCGACGACGTGCTCGAGGCCGTTTACATAGAACTTTG
>JAYURF010000178.1:0-1978 GCA_043756365.1 Acidimicrobiales bacterium | reverse complement strand
CGGCACCGGAGCGTGTGGCCTTCGGCCCAGACGGCGGGTACACGATCGTGGTCAAGAACGGGGCGGACCCGACCGTGGTGATCGGGGTCGATGGCACGCGAGTGCACGTGCTCGTGCCCCCGCTCGATGGTGTGCGCGACACCACCGGAGCCGGTGACGCGTTCGCTGCGGGATTCGTCAGCGCACGTGTGGGGCGCGCCTCATACGTCGATGCGGTGCACGCCGGCCACGCCAGCGCACGAGCGGCGATCGTCGCCGCATCCGCACCCGTATGACGCGATGCCTGTGACGCCGGGCCCGGGAGCTGTTCCCGTAGCCTGACGGCCATGTTGCGACAGGGTTGGCGGACGACCGCTGCAGCGCTCCTCGGTGCGACCGTTGCCGCGACGGTGGTGGCGATGTCGGGGAGTCCGATGCCGGTGGTTGCGGCGACGCGCTACCTCGACGCCACGTTCGCCATCGACGTGCAGCGTGACGTGGCCTATGGCACTGCGGTGAACATCGACGGCACACCGATCACGCTGACGCTTGATCTGTACACGCCGCGCAGCGACACGTTGGCGAAGCGTCCGGTGTTCGTGTATGCACATGGCGGTTTCTTCGTGGTCGGCGACAAGAGCGAAGCAACCGCATGGGCGACGAGGATGGCCCAGCGCGGCTACGTAGCCGCCTCGATCAACTACCGCCTTGGTCCGGAGCCGGTGCTCGCGCCCGTCGACTCGCCACTCGAGGCGCAGGTGATCAACAACGCCCGCGCCGACATGCAGACCTCGGTGCGGTGGTTCCGGGCCAACGCTGCCTCGTTGCGCATCGATGCCGACCGGATCGCCGTCGGCGGCGTGTCGGCGGGGGCGGTCACCGCCCTCGGCGTCGCGATCAACGCCGACGAGCCGCTGCCCGGTGATCATGCCGAACAGTCGTCGGCGGTCTGCACTGCGCTGTCGATCTCGGGTGCCAACGACCCGCCTGCCGCGGGCGCTGACGACGCAGGTGCGATCTTCCACCATGGGGCGATCGACACGGTCGTTCCGTATCAGCAAGCGGCGCAGACCCGCGATGCAATGACCGGCAACGGGTTGGCGGTGCAGTGGAACGAGTACTCGGGCGAGGGACATTCGCTCACCCAGGCGACGCTCGCGTCGATCGTGCAGCCGACCGTGCAATGGATGTACGACCGCGTCGCCACAGCGCCGTTCCCGTGCTCTCCGGCGATGGGACGCGGAGGCCGGGTGTCGGCCGGCGCACAGACACCGTTCACCGCGCTGGCCGACCGGTCCGCTGTGGTGTCGCTTGTGGCTGTCGACAACGACAGCGCAGGCTTCGTGCAGGCGTTGCCGTGCGGATCGGCGGCGGGCGGGTCGTCGAACCTCAACAGTGACGCGCCACGCCAGGTCCGCGCTGCGCTCGCCGTGGTCCGGCTTGACGCAGCCGGTCGCAGCTGCCTGTTCAACCAGGTCCGCAGCCACCTCGTCGTGGATCTGCAGGGCTACTTCGCGCCGGGCACGTTTGATGACACAGCGGACACTCGATTGCTCGACACCCGGGTGCCCGGTGCCGTCGCCGGTGGTGCAGTCAAACCTGGCGACGATTCACGCGCCCGCTTCACCGGTCGCGCTAACTCGACCGCTGTGGTGTCGTTGGTGATGACCGACACGACTGGGCCGGGGTACGCGCAACTGCTGGCGTGCGGGGATACCGCGGGTGCTGCGTCGAACCTGAACGCCGATCGCGCCGGTCAGACCCGTGCCGGGTTGGCGTTCGTCCGTTTCGATGCCGTAGGTGAGGCCTGCGTGTACACGCAGCGTTCGGCGCACCTGCTTGTCGATCTGCAGGGATACATGGCCGATGGCTCCTTTGACGACATCGTCGATGCACGGCTGCTCGATTCGCGTGTGCCCGCCGGCGCATCGTTGCTTCGGGGCGGCACGGTCACGGAGGTGCGCGGGCGGGCGAACACGTCCGCTGTGGTGTCGATCAT
>JAYURF010000177.1:0-1982 GCA_043756365.1 Acidimicrobiales bacterium | reverse complement strand
CCCGTCGAAATCACCCGTGCCGTCGCCATTGCTGTCGGCGAAGGAACGCACGTGGAGTTGGTAGATGACGGCGTCCTTGTACCAGTCGTGGGTACCGGTTGCGGTCATGAAAGGGCCCGAATCTGCAAGATGTGCACTCCCGTCACGTTGGGGTCCAAGATGACGCCGTTGTGCGCCCCGGACCATTCGTAGGTGTGGCCACCGAAGACATCGACCACCTGATAACGATCCCACGGACCGGGACCGAACGCACCCAGGTCTAACGTCACCGTGCCGACCTGCACGTTCCATTGGTCCGTCGAGGCGACCACGACGATCGGGTCATCGCACACCGGATCGGGCGCGGTGTGGTCTGCACCGCGGCTGGCGGACCCGGTGGTGTCGGTCGTGTACGCCGAGGTCTTGGAGTAGACCACGATGCGTTCGTTGTCGCAGTGGTGGAAGCGGAGCGTGCGGTCGTGGTGCAGGGCGCGGAACCGGCGGCGGATCTGGTTGACCAAAGTGATCTCGGCGGTCAGGTTGGCCGCACTCGCCGACCACGTGGACAGCTGGTACTTCTCGCTGTCGACGTATTCCTCGGCACCGTCACGGGCAACGCTGGCCATGGTCTCGAACGGCGGCCCGTAGATGCCGTACGACGCGCTGAGCGTGCCGGCCAGCACGAGCCGCTCGACGAAGCCGCCACGATGGCCCTGTTGCAGTTCGGCGGTGAGGATGTCGGGCGTGTTCGGCCACGAGCATGCCCGGAAGTGTTCGGCCGCTTCACCGGTGGTGAGGGTGGTGAAGTAGTCGCGAATTTGGCTGGGACTGTGCTGCCAGGGAAAGTGCGTGTAGGACTGGGTGAAGCCCACCTTGGCCAGTTGCAGCATCACCGACGGCGAGGCGAACGCCTCGGCGAGGAAGATCACGCTCGGATCGTCTGCGTGGATCGTGGCGATCATCCACTCCCAAAATGGAAACGGTTTGGTGTGGGGGTTGTCCACCCGGAACACCCGGATGCCGAGGCGGTGCCAGTGGCGGACCACGTCGGCGAGTGCCTGCCACAGCTCGCGCCAGTGCGGTGTGTCGAAATTGAACGGGACGATGTCCTCATAGCGTTTCGGCGGATTTTCGGCGCAGGCAATGGTGCCGTCGGGCCGGAACTCGAACCACTCGGGATGCTCGCTGATCCACGGATGATCCGGGCTGCACTGGAACGCAATGTCAAGCGCGACTTCGATACCCCGCGTGTTCGCTTCTGCCACGAGCGTGACGAGATCGGCCTCGGTGCCGAGTGACTGGTGAATGGCTGTGTGGCCACCGCTGCGATCACCGATCGCCCAGGGGCTGCCGACATCTGAGTCGGTGGCAACCAGGGTGTTGTTCGGGCCCTTGCGATGCGACCGCCCGATCGGATGGATCGGAGGCAGGTAGACGATGTCGAACCCCATCTCGGCGACTGCATCGAGGCGACCGACAGCGTCGAGCAGCGTGCCATGCCGGCTGGGGGCTTGGTCACCGGAGGTGGCGACGGTCGATCTCGGGAAGAACTCGTACCATGCACTGCAACCCGCCAGAACCGAGCCGACGGTGATGTAGCGCGTTCCGCTGCGGACGCGAACGGCGCTCCCAGCCGACGCGGTGGCGTGGTGCAACGACACCTCGTCGAGATCGGTCGGGAGCCCGGCCTGGCGCTTGCGCGTGATCCGTCGCTCCCACGTGGCGACATCGTCGATCCACGCTTCGACGACGAACTCGACGGTGCCGACCGTGTCGAGGGACAGTTGCGCGGCGAACCGGTCGCTGCCCACAGCGGTCATCGCGAGGCTTTCCCAGCCGGTCGGCGCGCCCGCTGCGCTGCGGCGGTGCAACAGTTGGGCGCGGATCTCGTCGTGTCCGTCGACGCACACGGTTGCACACACCGTGACGGTGTCGCCGGCGGTTCGTTTCGCCGGATAGCGGCCACCTTGCACAGTCGGCTGCACATCGAACACCGCCACGCG
>JAYURF010000176.1:0-1982 GCA_043756365.1 Acidimicrobiales bacterium | reverse complement strand
GGTCGATGAGCTCGGTGTTGAGCACGCGGTGCGGCACCCCGTCGACCTGCTTGGTGACCGTGGTGTCGGCGACGCCCTTGGCGAGGTAGAAGTCCTTCACCGACTGCGGTACCGCCGAATCGCTGGTGAGCAGGAACCGCGTGCCCATGGCGATGCCATCGGCACCGTAGGCCAGCGCGGCCACGAGGCCGCGGCCGTCGAAGAACCCGCCTGCGGCGATGACCGGCACCCGGCCCTGCACGGCGTCGACCACGTGCGGCAACAGGATGCTGGTCGGCACCGACCCGGTGTGGCCGCCGCCCTCGCCACCTTGCACGAGCACCGCGTCGACACCCCACTGCAGCACTTTCTCGGCGTGGCGCTTCGCCCCGATCGAGGGGACGACGAGCACACCGCCATCGTGCAGGCGCGAGATCAGCGCCTCTTTCGGCGCCTGGGCGAACGACGCCACACGCACGCCCCGATCGACGAGCAGCGCTACCCGGTCGTCGATGTCGTGCGCGTCGGCACGCAGGTTGACCCCGAACGGTCGATCGGTGCGTGAGCGGACCTCGGCCACCGCTGCTCGCAGCTGGGCGAAGTCCATCGTTGCGCTGGCGAGGATGCCGAGCGCGCCGGCGTTGGCCGTTGCCGCAACCAACCGTGGACCGGCGACCCAGCCCATCCCGGTCTGCACGATCGGCACGCTCACACCGAACAGGTCGCACACGCTCGTGCGCAGGGTCGCGTGCATCGCTACTGCGGGTCCGGGACTTCGCGCACGCGCAGCCCCCGCGGGTCGAGCCGGTTGATCGTCGCCAGCTCAGTCGCAGAGGGGGCGCGGCTGGTGGGGACATCGGCGGGGACGACGAGATCGAACCCGGTGGCGGCCATTACATCGGCGACCGCCACTCCGGGGTGCACGCTGCGCAGTCGCATCCGCCGCTCGTTGCACTCGAAGTCGAGCACCGCAAGGTTGGTCACCACTCGGCGCAGTTCGTGGTGGGCCTGCACCCACTCACCGAGCGCCGCGGCTCGGTCGTAGCCGATGCCGCTGACCATGTCGACCATCGCGGTGAACACCGCCGTTGTGTGCTTGGGGATCCAGAAGCTCGTCGCGTGATTGATGGTGTTACCGGGGCCGCCGCGCACGCCGAGCAGCTGTGCCTTCGGCTTCGCCCACGGCCCGATGTTGGCGATGTTGGTGTTGCCGCGCGCGTCGATCTGTGATGCGCCCATCATCACGTGCCGGCGTCCACCCCAGAGCGTGTCGAACACCGTGCGGAACGGGATCCAGCCCTCAACCAGTTTGTCGGTGCCGCCGATCGGTAGTTCGTTGCCGACGAAAAAGGCTTCGCCGTCGCTGACCATCAGGTCGGGTTCGAACGTGCTGCGCGCCAGCCGTGCCCCGAGCATCGGGATCGTGCCCATTCCCGAGGCAAAGATCTCGCCGTCACCACGAAACGCCTCGGCTGCGGCAACCACGACGATGTCGGCCAGCGGTGTCATTGCGCTGCGCTCCATTCGGCGACTGCGGTCTGGTACCGGCCCTCGTCGCCGCCGAGGAACTGCTCGGTGAACGCTGCCCACCGGTCGGCATCGGTGGCCGCGGTCGCGTAGTGCTTCTGGAACGCCTCGTCGCGTTCGTAGTCAGGCTGGCAGTTGGTGAAGTGGGCGCCGTTGGGTGCCTCAATCACGCCGTCGACCATCGAACGGTTGATCCGAAGGGTGTGGAACGTCCCTTCATCGAGCAGCGACTCAGTCGCGATCACGCGTTCACACGACACGAAGCGGCGGTCAGGTTCGCACGCGCTGAGGAACAGATCGTCGAAGTACAGATCGGGGCCGAGGAACTGGGCGTTGCCTGATTGATCGGACCGGTTGAGGTGCACGAACGCGGCGTCGAGGCGGATCGCCGGAACCGCCAGCAGCTCCTCGCCGTCGGCATACGGGGAGCGGACGGTGCGCAGCGACGGGTTGACGTCGACCACACCGGATCCGAG
>JAYURF010000175.1:0-5378 GCA_043756365.1 Acidimicrobiales bacterium | reverse complement strand
TCGTCGGCGTGGGTGCGGCCCTGATCGTGGCTCAGGTCGTGCTATCGGGAACGAGAATGTTCCCCGAGAACTGGCGGGTGGACATCGCCGGCCCCGTGGGAGATTTTCAGTTCTGGGCGCAGCGCAACCGCAACGACAACTTCGTGTTGGCCAACGTCCTGCGCCCGATCGGCAACTTCGTGCTCTCCTTCTACGAGCTGTTGCGCGATGTACTGCTCGAACTGCCGTGGTTCTGGCTGCCGTTGCTGGTGTTCGTGGTCGTCGCCCGTTCGGGGCGTTGGGTGGCAGCAACCAGCGCTGCGGCCGGGCTGGTTTTCGTCGAGATCGCCGGGATGCACAAGCCGGGGATGGAGACCCTCGCACTGATGACGATCTGCATCGTGCTGGCCGTCGCGATCGGCGCGCCGCTCGGCATCTGGGCGGGACTGAACCCGAAGGTTGAACGGCGCCTACGCCCGGTGCTCGATGCGTTGCAGAGCCTACCGACCACGATCTACTTCGTGCCCGCGGTGCTGTTCTTCGGAGTGCTACAAACACCAGCGGCCATCGCCACCGTGGCCTTTGCGGTGCCGCCGCTGGTCCGCATCACAGCGCTGGGCATCCGCCAGGTGCCCACTGCTTCAGTCGAAGCGGGGCGGATGTTCGGTTCCAGCCGGTCACAGTTGCTGTGGAAGGTGCAGGCCCCGCAGGCGGTGAAGTCATTCGTCACCGGGATCAACCAGGCGATCATGATGGCTCTCGGCCTGGTCGTCATCGCCGCGCTGGTCGGCGCCGGCGGACTGGGCAACGAGTTGATGCAGACGCTTCGACTGCGCAGCCCCGGCCGCGGCGTGATCGTCGGTTTTGCAATCTTTGGCATCGCCGTTGCGCTCGACCGATTGAGTCGATCGCTGGTCGACCGGGGTGCCTCGCTGCCGGTGCCGGCTCGGCGGTACTGGGGTGGCGCGGCGGCCCTGCTCGTGGTCGCCTACGTGATCGGGCGCTTCGGCGACATCGCAGCCGTGCCCTGGACCTTCGACAACGGCATCGTTCAGCCGATCGACGACTTCACCCAGTGGATTCGTGACAACCTCGGCGACGCCCTCCAGTCGGTCAACGACTTCATCGTCGTCGACGTCGTGTTGCGACTGCGTACCCTGTTCGGCGACACGCTGGCATGGCCAGTGCTGATCGCCCTCACCGCCGCGCTGGCGTGGGCGGTCAAGGGCTGGCGGCTGGCGCTGTTCTGTGTCGGCGGCCTTGTCGGAATCGGGCTCGTCGGGTTGTGGGAACCATCGATCGAAACCCTTGCTCAACTGCTTGTTTCCGTCGCCATCGCCATCGCCATCGCGGTCCCTGCGGGGATCTTCGTCGGTCGGCGACCGCGGGCCGAGGCAATGGTCGCACCATTGCTCGATGCGCTGCAGACCTTTCCCAGCTTGATCTACGCGATCCCGTTCGTGATGGTGTTCGCCGTCGGCTACGTCCCTGGCATCTTGGCCACGGTCATGTACGCGGTACCACCGGGAATCCGCCTGACTGCGTTGGCGATCAAACAAGTCAACCCCGAAACGCTCGAGGCGGCAACCACGTTCGGGGCCAGCAACCGCCAGCGGCTCTGGGGAGTGCAGTTCCCACTGGCGCTGCGCGGCATTGCCCTCGGCGTGAACCAGATCGTGATGATGGCGGTCTCGATGGTGATCATCACCGGCCTGGTCGGTGGTGGCGGCCTCGGCTACCTGGCGGTCGATTCGTTCACCCGCCAGGACATGGGGCTCGGTATCGAGGTCGGGCTGGCAATGCTGGTGATGGCGATCATTCTCGACCGCCTCACCGAAGGCCTGGCCGACAAGTTCGACCCCGCTTCGGCACACTGACCCGGCCGCCGCCGGATCGCCGTCACTGGATCGTCGTCACTGGATCGCCAGGACGATTCGACCCTCCACCCGGCCGTTGCGCATCTCGGTGAACGCGTCGTTCACGTCAGCAAGCGAGACCGACGACGTCGTCGCCGCGACCCGTCCGCTGATCGCCAGCCCGACCGCTTCACGCAGGTCGACCCTGGTGCCCACACTCGACCCGCGGATCGACAACTCGCCACCGACCACGGCCGAGATCGACGTGCGGATCGAGTCACCGGTGCCGCCAGGCCTTCCCAGGTAGACCGCGGTTCCGGCAGGTCGCAACATGGCCACCGCTTGCTCGAAGGCGACCCCAGCGACTGCGGTGACCACGGTGGCGTGGGCACCGCCGATGGCATCGTGAATGGCCGTAACCGGATCACCGACCGACGCATCGATGGTCACCTCAGCGCCAAGGGAACGAGCGAGGTGCAGCTTGTCGGCACCGAGGTCCACCGCGGCAACGCGAAAACCCATCGCCGCCGCGTACTGCACTGCGAGATGGCCGAGACCGCCGACACCAAGAACCGTCTTCCACTGCCCTGGCTGAGCGCCGCTGCGCTTCAGTCCGCGATAGCTCGTGACCCCGGCGCACAGCACCGGGGCGATCGCCACCGGGTCGACCGAATCAGGCAACGGGACGACGAAATCGGCCTGGGCCACCATGTACTCGGCGTATCCGCCGGGCTTCGTGTAGCCGGTCGATTCGGTGTCCGGGCAAATCGTCTCCATCCCGCTCAGGCAGTGCACTGACCGCACGACGAAAACATCCACGGCACGCCCACCAGTTGCCCAACTCGGATCCCCCCGACGGAACCGGCACCAGCACCGAGCGCGACGACACGTCCCGTCACCTCGTGACCGGGGATCAGCGGCAGGGTGGCAGGCGGATCCCAGTCACCGTCGACCGCGTGGAGATCGCTGTGACACACGCCGCAGGCGATCACCTTGATCAGCACCTCACCATGCCCGGGCAGGGGAACCGCAACCTCTTCAAGCACCAGCCTGCCACCAACGGTTCTCGCTACGGCGGCCGTCATCGTCGCCCCGCTCGTCACCATGCCGGTCACCGTAGGTGCTCGTGGTCCGCGATCGGTGATCCTGGCTCAGTTGGTGTGGTTGGCAATCCTCATCACCATGGTTTGGCTCGCGATGCCGAGCAGTTGGCCGTCCTCGCTCCACAGGTAGGCGTGGCCGTGACCAAAGCCGTTGGCGACCTGCTCGAGTCGACAATCAAGCAGCACCCACTCGGTCTCGGCCCGGCACCCAACGCGGACCGTGTTGTCGATGCTTGAGCCGTGGTACTCGGCACCATACGGCTCGCAGAACGACATCGGTAGCAGGTCACCGATGAACGCGATCTCGCCGACACCCACGACGTGGCGGGCCGGAGTCACGCGACACCAGCGGGCGCTGTTGCTCCCTCCGGGCGATCCGCTGAGGTCGAGGATCTGACGACCCAGCGCGAGGCGGATGTCGGTGAGATCACCGAGATCGCCGCGCCCAGCGGCGAAGTAGTCGAACGGCGGGCATTCGAGCGGCGGTGGAACGACGGGCGGGGTAACCCAGGTTCGGTCGGGGCCGAACGGTCGAACCCCGAGCGCTACGTGCGCGGTGAGGATCTCCACGCCGTGACGGGTCACCACACACCGCGCCTGGGTGGTCATGTGGCCGGCGACCTCCACCGCAACTTCCAACTCGACCGGTTCGGTACCGACCGCGAACGACAGGTACTGCGCCGTTGCCCACACCGTCGGTCGGCCGACCACGGCTTCGGTTGCGAGCAGCGCAGCTGCTAGCCCAGCCCCACCTTGCAAGGTGTTGCGCGGCGTGAGCACCAGCGGCGGGTACTCGCACACCCATCGGGTCGGCGAAGGGGTCGAGTGGAGCTTGAACAACTCGTCGAACCCCGGCCGCTGCACCCCCGATTCTGGGGGGCTGTGGTCATGCATCAGATCGGGCCACGAGCAACGCGTCGACGGCGACGAGACCATCGGCCGTAACGATCAGCGGGTTGATGTCGACCGATCCGAGCCACGACGCGTTAGCGCGCCACAACTGATCAAGACCGTGTAGCAGCGCCACCACCGCGTCGGTCGGCCAGGGCTGCTGGCCGCGCAGCCCTGCGAACACAGCCGGGCCGGCTACCTCGTTGGCGAGCGCCGCGGCGGCGTCAGGATCGAGCGGGAGGAACCGACCGCCGACCTTGCCGGCTACCTCGACCAGTACGCCGCCAAGTCCGAGCAGCACGACCGGACCAAGTTCGGTACCGCACTGCAAACCTCCGAATGCTTCGCCGAAGCCGCTCACCATGGCCTGGACCACCACCTTGGACGCAACGCCCTCACGCCGCGCAATCTCGCGTAACTCGGCGATGACCTCCGCCACTGCCGCCGGGGATACCCCGACGCGGACGGCAGCCAGTTCGGTGCGGTGCGCCACGTCGGCCAGCTTGACCACCAGCCGGTCCCCGAGCGAACCAAGCTCGGGAAGCTCGACACACGACTCGTCGACCAGGATGTACGGCGCGACCCCGATGCCGACCGAGGCGAGTGCCGACATGGCGTCATCGAATCCAACGATGCGCCCCGCCGACGATTCGATCAGGCTGGGAGACGCCCCGCCATCAAACTCGGGCTCGGTGAGCACGCCGCGAACTCGAGCGGCCACGAATCCATCGAGCGCGGCAACGGCGCGGTAGACCGATGGCACACCACGAGCGAACAGCAGGCCGCGGTCGCGCCAGTCCTGCGCCCACTCCCCCACACCCGTCGCCTCCACCGGGCTCACCACGAACGGCGTCGCCGAACGCGACGCCGCGGCGCTGAACGGTTCGAGCAGCGTTGTGCTCCAGCCCTCGTCGCCGTCGCCGGCCCACCACGCGAGCACGAGCACGTCGACAGCGTCTGCGTAGCGGGCGAACACCTCTTCCATCAGCTCGGCCTTCGTCATCACGAATCCGGTGAGGTCGAGCGGGTTCACCGTGTCGCCAGGAACCCGCTCGCGGACCCATTCCTCCAGTTCCTGCAGGGGGGGCAACGGAGCATCCATCTCGTCGGCGATGTCGGTGGCGAGGGCAGCGACCCCGCCGGAGGTGGTGATCATCCCGATCCGCTGGATACGGGTTCGACGCGCTGGCGGGATCTGCGCGAACAACTGTGCGGCGTCGAGCAACTCGTCGATATCGCGTGCCAGGGTGATCCCGTGCTCGCGGAACGCGAGGTCGTAGACCCAGCTCGCATCGGCAATTGCTCCAGTGTGAGATTGCATGATTCGCCGTGCCCGATCGCTGCGCCCGAGCTTGAGCGCGATCACCGGCTTGTCGGCGGCGCGAGCGTCGGCCACCGCGGCGAAGAAAGCCGCCGGCCGACGAATGGCTTCGATCACGAGGCAGATCACGGACGTGTGCTCGTCGGCGGCGAGCACGGCGACGTGATCGGCAAGGTCGCATACCGCTTCGTTGCCCGACGACACTGCGATCGATACTCCGAGCATCCG
>JAYURF010000174.1:0-16353 GCA_043756365.1 Acidimicrobiales bacterium | reverse complement strand
CCCAAGTCGTCAGCGGCTGGCGTCAGCGGTTTTCGTCAGCGGCTCGAGACCTCGCCGATCGAGACGTCATTGCCGGCGGGGTCATACGCGAACAGATCGAACGTGGCAAAGACCGGGTCGCCGTCGACGCCGAGCTCGAGCTGACCAGACGGGCCGTCGTAGTTGATGTCGCGTTGGTTCACCCGCAACATGTCGCACACGGCGAACGCGGCGCAGCTGGTGCCATCGGTGGTCACGTCGGCAAAGTGCTGGGCGAGCTGCAGGGCATCGGTCGTGCCCGCGATGTTCGCCGCCAACGCGATCACGTTGACGCAGTCGTACGCGTTGACGGCGAAAAGCCCCCGCGAATCGGGGAACACCGCCATGAAGTCGGCCTCGAACGTCGCGCCGGAGACCTGTGAGCGCGGTGAAACACCCCGCAGGTGCTGGCGGTCGATGTCGCTCAGACCCCGGTAGGCACGCGACGTGCTCGGCACGCGCATGGCGTCATTGACCACGATCTCGGTCTGGTCGTCACCGGCTTCGAACAGCGCGTCGACCATCCGCACCCCAGCCTCGTTGTCGCCGATGACCGCGATGACCTCCGCCGCGATGACGAGTTCAGCCTCGTCGAGATAGTTCTCATCAGAAGGCTCGAACGCGACGAGCTGATCGACGACGATCGTCTTCGCGGTGAGCTCGTTGTACAGCACCTCGGCGAAATCACGGCCGTACGAATCGTCGATGAACATGATCGATGCGGTCCGGTAGCCGGTTGCCTCCATCTGATTCGCCATCGCCGCGGCCTGCAGTGCGTCGGTCGGCAGCGTGCGGATGAACAGCCCCCGGTCCGGGTAATCGGCGAGGGCGAGGGCGCTGGCCGATGGCGAGCAGGTGAGCACTCCGGCTTCGGTGGTGAGGGGCAGGGTCGTGGTGGCGATCACCGACGATGCTGGACCGATGATCGCATCGACATCGCGCTCGAGGAGCTGTGCAACCGAGCGGGCAGCGTTCACGGCCGTGTCGCCCTCGTCGGCTACCTCGGTGCGCACAGGGCCGCCGTTCACCCCGCCCGCTCGGTTGATCTGATCGATTGCCAGCTCGGCCGCACCGCGCATCGATGTGCCGATCTCGACACCCGGCCCGCTCGATGGCAACAGGATGCCGATCACCAACCGCCCGTCGTCGGTAGCACCGTCGCCGTCCACGACCTCTGTGGTTTCGACTGGCGACGACTCCGCCACGACGGTCGCTGATGTTGCCGACGACGACGACGAACACGCGGCAACGACGATGCACGCGCCGCTGACACACCCCCATACCCCCGCGCGTCGCATCACGCCGAGTGTAGAAGGCCCGGACCAATACGCCGAGACCCGAGGGCCGCTCACGCCGCGACGGCTTTGCCCGCGGATTGCTTCATGCGACGATGTGGCCCATGATCGTCACGCAGCGTACCGACCTCCTCGCCGACGGGTCGCTGACCGGCGCTGCGTGGTGCACGGCGTGGACCGCGCGGGTCGATCACTGGGTGAGCACCCTCTTCGATGGGTTGCCCGGTATCGGAACCGGCGACGATGTCGATCTGTGCCTACTCGCTGTTGGGGGCTATGGGCGCGGGGTGCTTGTTCCCAACAGCGATCTTGACCTGATCGTGGTGCATCGCGGCCGCAAGGGTCCAGACGACGAGCTGCTGCGCCAGCTGTGGTATCCCATCTGGGATTCCGGGCTGCGGCTCGGCCATGCGGTCCGCCGCTCGACATGGAAGGCGAAGCCGTCTGACGACGATCTCGACACGATGACGTCGTTGCTAACGGTGCGCCCGCTCGCCGGAGATCCCGACATCGGCGACGAGCTACTCCGCAATGCCACCGACGCGTGGCACCGCAACCGGGAGGGGTGGCTCGCCGTGCTGCGGGCGCGCAACGATCTTCGCCACCACAGCGCCGGCGAGGTGGCGTTCATGCTCGAACCAGATCTGAAGCAGGGCCGCGGCGGCCTGCGCGATGTGCACACCGTTGGATGGTTGGCCACGGCAGGACTCGACTTCACCGTCGACGACCGCAGTGCAGTCGACGAAGCCGAGCGGGTGTTGCTCGACGTGCGTGTCGCACTGCACCGGGTGACCCAGCGCGCCGAAGATGTGGTGCGGCTCGAAGACCAAGACGCCGTGGCCGACGCCGGCGGGTTTGCCTCGGCCCGGGCGATGATGACCGACCTCGCAACAGCGGCGCGCGAGCTGGCCTGGGTGCTCGATTCGCGCTGGGCCGCCTATGACCGTTCGCTCATCTCCAGCTGGCCGGCCCCGTCACGGCTCGCTTCGGGCATCGTGCTCGACGCGGGAGAGGTACATCTCAGCGAAGCAACGTCGATTCGCGCCGACCCGACGTTGTTGTTGCGCGTCGCGGTGGCCTCGGCGCGCAGCGAGCGCCCGATAGCTCGCACGACACTGTCACGGCTTCACGCCGAGACCGAGCCGTGGACCGGCCCATGGCCGGCCGGCGCGGTCGACGATCTGGTCGCGTTCATGCTCGAAGGCGAACGGGCGATACCGGTGTGGGAGGCCCTCGATCACGCCGGGCTGATCGTTGCGCTGCTGCCGGAGTGGCTGCCGATCCGTGCCCGCCCGCAACGCAACGCCTACCACCGCTTCACCGTCGACCGGCACTCGTGGGAGGCGGTCGCCGAAGCGGCCAAGCTGGTCGGCCGGGTACGGCGCGCCGACCTCTTGCTGCTCGGAGCCCTGTTCCACGATCTCGGCAAGGGGTACCCGGGTGACCACTCGGCTGTTGGCGTCGAATTGGTCGACGTGATCGGGCGGCGGCTCGGCCTGTCGACGTCGGACGTGGCGATGCTGGCCACGCTGGTCCGTCACCATCTGCTGTTGCCCGAGGTGGCGACTCGTCGCGATCTCGCCGACCCGGCCACCATCGCCGGAGTCGTCGCTGCGGTAGGCGACCTCAATGCGCTCGAGTTGCTGGCGACGCTCACCGAAGCTGATTCCCTAGCCACGGGATCTACTGCATGGAGCACGTGGAAAGCCGGGTTGTTGGCCGAGCTCGTCGAGCGCGCCTCGCACGTACTCGGCGGCGGAGACGTCCACGAGGTGACGTGGCGGCTGTTCCCCACCAAGGAGGTGTTGGCCACGATGGGCGAGGGCGAACTGTGGGTCGGCTACGACGGCGACCAACTGATCGCCGTCAGCCCCGACGTGCCGGGAACGCTCAGCCGCGTCGCCGGTGCGTTGGCGCTGCATGACCTCGACGTGCTCGCCGCCCAGGCCCACAGCGACGAGCAGGGCATGGCGGCATCGGCGTTCCGTTTCGTCGCGCCGCTGCGCGGCATCGACCGCGACGCCGTCGCCGGAGACGTGCGCCGGGCCTTGTCGGCCGAGCTGGCGCTGTCGGCTCGACTGGCCGAACGGGCGCGAACCTACCGCCGACGACGACGCACCGCGGCCGACAAGCCGGTCACGTCCGTGGTGTTCGATCATCACGCCAGCGGGAACTCGACGGTGATCGAAGTGCGTGCTGCCGACGCGCTCGGGCTGCTCCACCGCCTCACTGCGGCGCTGGCCGAACTCGGCCTCGACGTGCGGCACGCGACGGTGCAGTCCCATGGCCCACAGGCGATCGACACGTTCTATGTGCGCACGCGCCAGGGCACGAAGCTGCTCGATGAACAGCACCGGGGCGAGGTGGAGCGTGCGTTGCTGCATGCCGTAGGGTCGGCGACGTGAGCGACCCCGGTGCCATCGATTCTGCCGGCGTGCCGGACCCCGTCGGCCCGCTCGATTTCACGCGGGATCTCGTTCGGTGGAGCGAAACGCTGGCCGCAATCGCCCGCACCGGGCTCGGGTTCACCGAGAGCCTGTACGAACGGGAACGGTTCGAGGAGGTGCTCCACGTGGCCGCCGACATCAAGGCCGCGGCCGACGACGCGCTCGAGATCCGCCGCGAGCAGGACCACTTCGTGCAGGAGTGGTTCGAATCGGTTGGCGAGGGCGTGCCCGGGTACGTCACCCCGAAGGTGGCGATCGGGGTCGTCGTCGGCAACGACGCCGGCGAGATCTTGCTCGTCCAGCGTGCCGATAGCGGCATCTGGCTGTATCCGACGGGTTGGGCCGATGTTGGCTACTCGCCGGCAGAGGTGGCGGTCAAGGAGGTGCTCGAAGAAACAGGAATCGCCTGCGAACCGGTGCAGCTGCTGTCGGTCGTCGATGGGCAGCGGATGGGCTTCACCCGGTTCGGGATGTACATGCTGCTGTTCCACTGCCGGGCCATCGGCGGCTCGCTGCAACCGCACCCGCTGGAAACTGCCGATGTCGGATGGTTCGCCCGCGACGCGATGCCTACGGCCACGGCAGGCGCGTCATGGTGGGGGCCGGCTGCGTTTGCAGCGATCGATGGGGAGCGCCCCCCGGCCACGTTCGACCCCGTGCGCGATCCGGTGTGGCGACTCACGCACCCCTGAACTGTCGATCGCGATCCCTGTCAGCGTCTGATAACCAGCGTCTCAGAACCAGCGTCTCAGCGGCTTCGTCTCAGTACCAGTGCTTCCCAACACCCGAGCGTCACCCTGTCGGCCTCGACGCGCGGGGCCTCGCCCGTGCCACCCGAGCGGATCAGCACCTCCGCGTCGGCCATATCGACGGCCATATCGACGGTGACGTCGTCGGCACCGAAGTTGCCGAGGACGAGCAGTTCCACATCGTCGTGACATCGCGTGAACGCGTACACGCGCGGATGATCCTCGAGCAGCATCGTGAAGTCACCCAACGCAACCGCAGCAACGGTGTGACGCAGGTCGATGAGTTGGCGGTAATGGTGGAACACCGAGCCGGGGTCGGCGCGCTCGGCCGCGGCGTTGATCGTGGTGTAGTTCGGGTTGGCGGCGATCCACGGTTCACCGCATGTGAAACCCGCGTGACGCGTGCTGTCCCATTGCATCGGCGTGCGCGCGTTGTCGCGTCCGACAACAGCGATCGCGGCCATCACCTCGCATGGATCGGCACCGCCGGTAACGGCCTCGGCATAGTGGTTGAGGCTCTCGATGTCGCGCAGGTCGTCGACGGCCGCAAACGCAACGTTCGTCATCCCCAGTTCCTCACCCTGATACACGTAGGGCGTACCGCGGTGCAGGTGCAACACCGTGGCCAGCAGCTTGGCTGCGACAACGCGATGCTCACCGTCGTCGCCGAAGCGTGACACCACCCGCGGCTGATCGTGGTTGTTCCAGTAGAGGCTGTTCCATCCGGTCCCGGCAAGACCGGTCTGCCAGCGGCCCAGGGTGGCCTTCAAGGCACGCAGATCGAACGGCAGCGCATCCCACTTCGAGCGTCCCTGGTCGATGCCGACGTGTTCGAACTGGAACACCATGTCCAGTTCGGCGCGCGCCGGATCGGTGAAAAGCACCGCATCGTCGACGGAGCAGCCGGGGGTTTCGCCGACCGTGAGGAGTTGTGCGGAACGACCGGCGAACACCTCGCGATGCATCTCCTGGATGAACTCGTGGATGCGCGGTCCGCACACCACCAACCGACGATTGTCTCCGAAGGTGGCACCGTCATGTAGCCGCGCATCGGTCAACGGGAGCACTTTGGAGATCAGGTTGATCACGTCCATCCGGAATCCGTCGACGCCACGGTCGAGCCACCAGCGCATCATCGAATAGACCGCCTCGCGGACCTCGGAGTTCTCCCAGTTGAGGTCGGGCTGCTTGCGTGAGAACAGGTGCAGGTAGTACTCACCCGTCTGCTCGTCAAGGTGCCACGCCGGGCCCGAGAAGTAGGAACCCCAGTTCGTCGGTTCGGCGCCGGGCTGGCCGGTGACCGAGCCGTCACGTGCTGGTCGCCACCAGTACCAGTCGCGCTTGGCATTCGTCAGGCTCGACCGGGACTCGGTGAACCACGCGTGTTCGTCGGAGCTGTGGTTGACCACCAGGTCCATCACCAGCTTCATGCCCCTCGCGTGTACGGCCACGAGCAACTCGTCGAACTGCGCGAGCGTACCGAAAGCCGGGTCGATGTCGTGGTAGTCACTGATGTCGTAGCCGTTGTCGTCGTGGGGTGAGCGATAGATCGGCGACAGCCAGATCACATCGATCCCGAGCGCGACGAGGTGATCGAGATGCGCTGTGATTCCGGGGATGTCACCGACTCCGTCGCCGTCGGAGTCGGCGAAGCTGCGCGGATAGATCTGATACACGACGGCGTCGTGGAACCACTTGGTCTGTTCGGTCACGTCGGCAGACGTTAGGTGAACCGTCTACGAATCCGGTTGCTCGCGTAAGAACTGCTCGACCTCGGCCATCAGTTCGTCGCTGTTCAGGCGCGTTGCGTCGATCGGCGCAGCCCCCTCGTCGAGGGCGACATCGTCGTCGTCATCGTTGTCATCGTCATCGTCGTCATCGTCGTCGTGAACGCCGAGGTGCAGGTCGTCGTCGCCTATCGCCTCGAGCCGGGTGACGTAGCCGAGCAGATCGTCGTCGTCGTTGACGATGGCAGTGACCCGGCTTTCGTACTCGAACACGTCGCGCCCGAGTTGGCCCACGGGTGTTGGCGAACCGACGATCCCACAGGCTCGCGTCGCGAGCGCCAGCGACGCTTTGGGCGACGGCACCTGCGAGGCGTACGCGGGGACCGCGGCCCACAGCGAGGCGCACGGCAACCCGTGCGATTGGCAGGCTTCGTGAATGACCGTGAGGATGCCGGTCGGGCCTTCGTATCGGCTGTGCTGCAAGTCGAACCGGTCGATGAGATCGTGATCGGTTGCGGTGCCGATCAACTGCACCGGCCGGCTATGCGCAACGTCGGCGAGCAGCGCTCCGAGCGTCAGCATCAAGGTCGCGTTGCAGCGCTGCACCACAGCTGCGACCTGCTCGCTGAACAACCGCCAACGCAATGCGGGCTCGGGGCCGAGAATGAGGATCACATCGCCGCCGGGGGTCGACGCACTCCAGATACCGACCGTCGGCCACACGATCGAACGGGTGACCCCGCCGGTCAGGCGGACGTGGGGTCGAACGGTCGCGAAGTCGGTGAACTCCTCCGGATCGATCTCGGCGACCGGCTGCGCTCCCCACGCCTCGATCAGGTGCCGAACCGCGTTCGAGGCAGCATCACCGGCATCGTTCCACCCGGTGAAGGCAGCAATCACGGTTGGGCGATCAAGGCGCGGTTCGGCGAGCCAACGGACATGCTCCATCACAGAAACGCTATCGGCCGGCAGCGCCGGACCCGGTGGGGCTCAGAGCCGGGCGACGACCGTGTACGCCTCGCCGCCGCCTGCCGCGACCACATCGTCGAGCCAATTCCCAACGTACACGTCGTTGGGTCCCTGTATCAGGTCGTTCTCTGTTGCACCCTCCTGCGTGGTCACGAGGGTCCACGCCTGACGCTTGTAGGTCCAGTTGGCGGGGTGCAAGCGGTGGGCCTCGCGCCACCACGGCACGGCCGCTTCGTGACCCTCCTCGGCTGTCGGGGCGTGTGTCAACAGGTGCCCACCGAGCTCGAAGCACGCCGCGGCGCGGGCCTCGTCGTCACCGCGTGGCTGTGACTGGGCGACGACCTCGTCCGGCGACAGCGCGAATCGCGACTCGGCCCCGTTAGCCACCCAGTCGGCGATCGCGGCGCGGTAGCCCTCAGCGTCGTCGGGGATCTTCTTGACTTCTCGGAACATTCGGTCGAGCCGGTCAGGAAGGCCCTCGGGGATCTCCATGTCGCGCAACGGGCTCCGCTCGACCGAAGCGCCCTCTGCCGGACGCACGATGGTGCCGGTCTCGTCGATCCACACGGCCATCGGAATGTTGACGAAACCGAACAGCTCGTCGGTCACGTGGGTGGTGTCGATCAGGCTGGGATGCGTGGGAGTCGCTGCATCGATCCACTGGTACGTGTGCTCTGGCTTGATATCGAGGGCAACCGTGACCACGGTGAGGCCACGCGGGGAGAGCTCGTCGTGCAGTGCCTGCCACCCGGGCAGGCTGGAGCGGCAACCTCAATAACTCGACCAGGCAACCAGCAGCACCTTGCGACCATGCAGGCTGCTCAACCGGAACGGTTTCCCGTCGCGGGTGATCAGCTCGGGGTCGGCGGCCGTGGCGGTACTGAGGGCGCGCCCGGTAGCGGTGGCCGGACCGACGGCCCACACGCCGTGGGCCTCGTCATGCACGACCGGCATACCGAGCCGGTGTGCAGCCGTGGTGACATCGAGGGATCCGTCATCTCGCACGGCACCGGGGGCGGGCACGCACACCTCGCCCCGGCACATCCCCTGCGGCTTGGCATCCCAGCCGGTCCGGTCGGCGAATGCGGCGGGGTCGACGTGGTCAAGTGAGTGCAGGATCATGGCCGAACCGTAGCCGTGTCACCAGAACCGTGTTCCAGCGGACGTGGCCAGGGTCTTGGGGACGCCGTTCACCGCTGGGCGGCGGCAGCAAGGTCGTGGGGGCCCGAGGCGAGGTACCCGTGGCCGGCGCGCACGGTTGCCCCCCACGGTGCCATCAGCGTGAACAGTTCGTCGGCGTCGTCGCCGAGTGCGTCGATCGCCGGCGCCATTTGCCGGTCGGTGGCTGTCTCGACCGCTTCGCGCTCCGTGCGACCGGCGTCGGTGAAACCGGTTTCGTCGACAAGGCCACGCTCGGTCAGCCGAGCATGGGCCTCGTCGAACTGGGCGTCGGTCCAGCCGCGCGTGCGGCTGTAGCTGCGCATCGGCAGTCCCCAGTAGAGCTCGCTCAGCAACCCGATCTCGGTGGCGTCAATCCCTGCTGCGATCCATGCCGCCGTGTGCGAATCGCCCCGGTACTCGCGCAACATGTCACCGGTGCGCCACATCGTGCCGAGGGGGCTCGCCGGCATCGGTTGCGAGCACAGCCCGGCGAACAGCGGGCGTCCCTCGGGACGCAATGGCGCGACGGCGCGGGCGAGCAGTTCGTTGACACGATGGATGCCGTCCGGTTCGTCGCCGAGCAGCCGCCGCAGTTGGGCGATGGCGCCGTCATCGCGGGCGGCACAGATCGTGGCCGCATCGGTGCGTGTCCAGCCGAACGACACACACGGCACCACCACGTCGGGATTGAACACCGCGAACGCGGCAGCCACGACGTGGCCCGGCACCTGGCCCATCACCGAGCCGCGACTGGTGAAGTAGGCCGGGCGATCCGGCAACGCCACCCCGTTGGCATCCCCCCGGCTCGGATCGAAACCGAGCGCTGCGTAGTTGGCGTGACACTCGGGTGAGAAGTACACCTGACCGGTGACGGGCTCGACGACGGAGCCGAGTTGGCGGGCACGGGCAGACAGAGCGGCGGAATCCATCTCGTCACGTTAGGCAGCTAGCGTGCTCGCCCGTGAGCTTGACCATTGAGATCGCGACCGAGGCCACCACCGAGTTGCACGGCGCCCTGGCCCGGCTGTTGCCGCAGCTCTCGTCGTCACCGCCGCCGGATCACGAGCAGCTCGCTGCGCTGGTGGCCCACCCGGATTCGGTCGTGTTCACCGCCCGGCTCGACGAGGTGATCGTGGGCAGCCTGACCCTGATCTTCTACCGGATCCCGACCGGGCTGAAGGCATGGATCGAAGATGTCGTCGTCGATGCCGAGGCGCGTGGTCACGGCATTGGCGAGCAACTGAACCTGGCCGCACTCGACGAGGCCCGTGGGCGAGGAGCGAAGGCGGTCAGCCTCACGAGCCGCCCGTCCCGCGAGGCGGCGAACCGGCTGTACCAGCGGATCGGGTTCACCGCCCGCGAAACCAACGTCTACACGTTCAAGGTAGAAACCGAGGATGGCTCGTAGATCGTCCACGGAGACACGAGCGGTTCAAGTCCCTGGCATCCAGTGAGAGGTCATGTCGCGGTGGGCGGCGCTGCGCTATACCGCTGATGCTGTGCGGCGCAGCATCTCCGAACCCTGGTAGCGCGTCGATTTTGGTACCGGAGGTTTCGTGGGTTGTTTCGGTTATTCGCAGGCGTTCCTCACGGTCTGGCTATGAGCACGGATGAACGTTGTCAATCGTTGGCAGCGTGAGCTGTGATGCTAGAGTTTCGACAACGGGTTCTAAGACGGCTGGCCGGCAGCGGGACTCTCACGATTGATGGGCGCGAAGTCTGTGTCGAGGTCGCGGTTGTCAGCGGCGAAGGAATGGGTGAACGCATCGACAGAGACCCGCTTCTTGAGGAGACTCTCAGACTGGAGGCTGTCGCGCGGACGGGTCTGTCTAATCAGGCCGATGAGACGATGGATCGTCTCGCTGGGTTGGTTGCCCGGATCTTGGGGTCGCCGGTAGGTTTGGTGTCGTTGGTCGATGATCTTCGTCAGTTCTTCCCGGGCCAGGTTGGCTTGACGTCGCCGTGGTCTGAGGTTCGAGAGACGCCGCTGTCGCAGTCGCTGTGCCGGATGGTGGTGGATACCGGCGTCGTCGTGCAGGTCGACGATGTCGAGACTGATGGACGGACGTTGCTGCATCAGGCCCGAGCGCTGTTCGGCGTTGGAAGCTATCTCGGGGCCCCGTTGGTCGATGTCGACGGTCGTGTATTGGGCAGCTTGTGCGCGATCGAGAGAACGGTGCGGGCGTGGACCACGGACGAACGCCAGATCTTGGCCGATCTGGCATTCGGTGCGGCTTCGGCGCTGCGTGCCCGGATCGCGGTGAGCGAGGCCGAGATCGCGAAGTCGATCGCCGATCACGCCAAAGCTGAGGCCGCAGCCGCGAAATCGATCGCCGACGTCGCCAAGTCCGAAGCCGCCGCCGCCAAGGTGATCGCCGACGTCGCCAAGTCCGAAGCCGCCGCCGCCAAGGTGATCGCCGATGTCGCCAAGTCTGAGGCCGAAGCTGCCAAGGTGATCGCTGACGTTGCCCACAAGCGGGTGCAGTTGATGGCTGATGTGAGTAGTGCCTTGATCTCGACGATGGATCCTGAGTGGTCGATTCGGCGGATGCTTGACACGCTTGTCGCTGACTATGCGGGTTGGGCGATGGTCTTCGTCTGCGCCGACGGCGAGTCCGAGGAACGGTTGTTTGTACGCCACCACAGTTCCGATATGAACGATGCGCTGATGGCGTTGTCCGCCGGTGGCTCGCGACTGCTGCGGGACATCGGCTTGATCGGGGAGGTGCTCGACGGCGACGTCGATCGTGTGATGCTCACCGCTGTCGAGGCATGCGACGCTGTCATGCTCGAATCGGGCTTGAGCGCCGAGCTGTTGTTGAAGCTTGGGATCGGTTCTGCGATTGCGGTTCCGATGACCCGCGCAGGCGGCGCGATCGGTGCGTTGGTGCTGGTCGGCGACCCGGGCCAGTCTGATTTTGACGAGGTCGATCTGTTGTTGGCTGGTGATCTGGCGCGACGGGCGGCGATGGTGTTCGACCATGCCCGTTTGTTCATCCGCGAGAAGCGAGTTGCGTCGGAGTTGCAGCACAGCCTTCTCCCCGATCTCCCGAACGTCGACCAACTCGACGTCGGTGCGGTATATACGGCTGCGTCTGCTGGCATCGAAGTGGGCGGCGACTGGTACGACCTCGTCCCCGTCGGCGCCGGCTCGTTCGTGGCCAGCGTCGGTGATGTGACCGGGCACAGCATCCGCGCTGCTACGGCGATGGGCCGACTGCAAGTCGTGCTGCGCATCTTTGCCGCGTCCACCTCGGGCCCCGGCGAAATGCTCGATCGGGCCGCAGACGAAGCGCCAGCATTGTTGGCCGACCTCCTGGCAACCTGCGTTATCGTCCGCCTCGACCCCCAACCGAACTCGACGTGGACGGCCACATTCGCGAATTCTGGCCATCTTCCACCGCTGCTCATCGACGCCGACGGGAACGCGTCGCTGATTCAACTGGTCAACGACCCGCTGCTGGGACTCACGCACGGGCGCCGCCGCAAACACACGGAGACGACGATCACTATGACCGCCGGCAGCACGCTGGTGCTGTACACCGACGGTCTCATCGAGCGATGCGATGAGCACATCGACATTTCGTTGGAGCGGCTTTGCGCCACGGCGTCGACGTCGCCGGCCGGCGTCACGATGAAACGGTTCTGCCATGACCTCGTGCACCGCGTCGCCCCCAGCGGAATCGACGACGTCGCCGTCATCGCCATCCGCGTCTGAACGCACAGCTCTGAACGAAGTCGCCCTTCAGCCAGCTCGAGACGGCGGCGGACTCAGCCTGTTGGGCTGGGTTCGAACGCATCGCACGCAGCGAGGCCTGCGCAAGCCGCTGCGCCCGGATTCGTTCAACGACGCAGCGGACCGTCATGGAGACTTCTCCTCAGTGCTCGCCATTTGCAGGTTGGCGGAGCGACAGCACGTCTGGGCGGGCGTAGTGACCGGTCGGGTCGAACATGCGGCGGCCGGCGGCGATGCGAGACAGATCGAGTTCGGCTGACACGACGCCCGCTTTTCCGATCAGTGGCCCGGCGATCACCTCGCCGCCTGGAGCGACGACCGTGGTGTTGCCGCGCGAGAGAAGGTCGTCGTCGCCGCCGTACAGCTCATCAGCATCCGACAGATCTCGCGGCACATCGCTGCCGCGCAGGAAGGCGGTCACGCCGACGACGAAGATCTGGCCCTCTTTGGCGATGTGGCGCAGGGTGGGCACCCACTCATCGCTGTTGTCCCATGTCGGCGCCAACAGCACATCGATCCCTCGCTCGTACATCGCCATCCGCGCGAGGGGCATGTAGTTCTCCCAGCAGATCAACGAACCGACCTTGACGCCGCAGACATCGATGACGGTCAAGAGATGGTGGTTGCCGTTGGCCCAGATCAGACGCTCGGCACCGGTGGGCACCAGCTTGCGGTGGCGGGCGACGATCTCGCCCGTGGCCCCGATGTACACGACCGTGTTGTAGAGCGTGTCCGACGAGGATCGTTCGGTGACGCCGAGCGCAACCCAGGCTCCAGCATCTCGTGCAGCATCACGCACAGGATCGAGGTCGGTGCCCTCGACGCGCACAGCGTTAGCGACAAGCCGGGCGTACCAGTCGCCGTCACTCATCGGCGACCGCCGCCACACCCAGTCCGGGTAGCCCGGCACGAACGACTCCGGAAACACGACCAGCTCGGCATCCGCCGCAGCGACGTGACGGGCAGCCACCTCGACGGTTGCAACTCGATCGAGAAACACCGGTGTGGCCTGAACCGCCGCCACCGTCAAGGTCCCACTGACACCATCGAAGCTCATGCCGAACGATACTCGTCAAGCGGCGTTGTCCTGAGCTACTGACGAACGCGATCAGGCTCGACGAAGGTCTTCAGCTGCTTGACGGACCTGCCAATCGCGATCGGTGAGGGCTCGGTCGATCGCCGTCTCGGCTTCGTCGGTGGCGAACGGCGCGAGGGCGAGGACCGCCCGTCGGCGGATCGCCGCGGTGTCGTTGCAGCCGTGCAGAATCGCCGGCAGCCCCCGGTCGTCGCCGATCGCGCCGAGCGCGGCGACCGCCGCCTCGCGGACCAGCGGAACAGCCGCGTCGACGGCGAGAGCGACGAGCCGGTGCAGCACCGCGTCGTCAACGACCTCGTGCTCTCCGTAGGTCCACGCCACCTGCTCGACGACGGTGGGATCGGAATCGTCGAGCAGCGCGGTGAGGTCGAGGTGCGGTCGCGTCGCCGCAAGGTGCGCGGCGCGGCGGCGGACTGCGGCGACCTCATCGTGCAACGCGCTCCGCAACTCGTCGTCGTCAAGGTCGCCGCAACGTTCGAGCGCGCCGAGAGAGAGCTCGCGCACCACCGGATCGATGTCGGCCAGTCCGGCGCGGGCCACATCGGCCTGGCCGAGATGGCCCGCTGCAGCCATGTCGCGCCAGCGCTCGTTCACGGGTGCCCAGTCATCGCAAACTGCGCACATTCGTCATCGGCGAAGTCTGGTGGTGAGGGTGATCACGGTGTAGGCCAGCCCGCCGGCAACGAGCGTCGCGATGACTGCGCCGCTGACGACAGCGATGGTGCTGCTGGCAATGACCGCCCACACCCGACGCCATAGCGCTGTGCGGAGATGCAACATCGTCGTCTCCTCCGACACGATCACCGGCGGTCGAACCATGCTTGCGCGCATGTTCCGGCGGGCACCGCGTGGAGAAGCCGCCGTCGCCCTGGCAGGCTTACGCCATCCGGCAGCGATCAACGCAACGATCGCCAGGCCGGCTATCCAAGCTGAAGCAGTGGTGAGATCGGTGATCGACACGCAATTGGACATAGTAACGACGACAACGGTGGAAGTCCGTGCGCCTGGGCGTGTGCACCGCCTCTGGTCGATCCCCGTGGCGGTGCTTGGGTTCGTGCTGCTGTTCGGCGTGCTCGTGGTTGCCGTGCTCCCGGCGACCCTCGGCGCCAACAATCCCGCTGGCGATGCAGCGGGTTACGCGCTCGTGCCAGCCGACGCGCAGACTGTTGCCGACCGGATCTCCTTCGACGCAGTCGAGCGGTACCGGGCCGATAGCTCGTTCCTGTTCGTCACGGTTCGCGAGCCGAAGGTGACGCTGCTCGATTGGTGGGTCGGTGACGACGAGCCCGAGGTCCGGTACCTCAGCTACGAGGACAAGTTCGGCGGGCAAACGTCCGAACAGCGCCGCCAGATCAGTGTGCGGATGATGCGTTCGGCCAAAGAAACGGCCGAGTACGTGGCGCTCGGGCAGCTCGGTTTCCCGGTGGCGATCGTGCCCGGCGAGGTGATCGTCGGCGACGTGTTGTGCCTCGTCGCCTCTGACGATGGCCGCACCTGCACGACGTGGGCACCGAGCAACGTGCTGCTCGATCCGGGCGACAAGTTGATCGAGGTCGATGGGACGTCGTTGGTCACCATCGACGACCTCAGCCCGATCCTTGTCACGCATCAGCCGGGCGATGTCATCTCGGTCACGATCGAGCGTTCCGGCGTCGGCGAACGCACCGGGGATGTGGAGTTGATCGCCAGCGGCGACGGCACCGGCCGCACGATCATTGGCTTCCAACCCTTCGATACCTCGACCACGGATCTGCCATTCGATGTGGCGATCGACAGCGGCGAGATCGGTGGTCCGTCGGCCGGGCTGGCGTTCACGCTGACGTTGATCGACGAGCTCACCCCCGGCGAACTGGCCGGCGGCAACACGGTGGCGGTCACCGGAACGATCAGACTCAACGGCGACGTCGGCGCAATCGGCGGGCTCACGGCAAAGGCGTCGGCCGTACAGCAGACCGGGGCGAGGGCGTTCCTGGTGCCGACCGAGCAAGGCGAGGCCGACATCGCCGCGGCTCGAGCCGTGGTCGGCGATGATCTCGAGATCATTCCGGTGGCAACGGTCACTGAGGCGCTCGCCGCGCTGGTCCGCCTCGGTGGCAACGGCGCGGAACTCGGCCAACCCGGAACGTCGTTCGTTCCGGCCTGAGTGAACGCCCGGCCCGAGCGCCGGTTACCTGCCGACTTGCCTGCCGACTTGCCTGCCTGTCGGGTATGCCAGAAATCATGCCGATCAGCGACCTACCATTTCACTCCGATGGCCATCTCCTTCACCCGCCCCGACCCCTCGTCGCCGAGCGCTGTGGCGTCAGCCGCGTTCACCACGTCGCGAAAGGGTTTCGAACAGGTTGAGGTTCGAGAGTTCTTGCGCATGGTGGCTGCCGAACTCGCCCGGCTTCAAGAGCGTGAACGGTTCCTCGATCGCGAACTGCGAACATCACAGCGGAGCCCGTCGCCGGCGACGGTGACGCTTGACGAGGAGCTCGTCACGCGGATGCTCGGCGAGGAAGCAGCGCGCATTCTCCACACCGCGCGCGAGGCAGCGTCTCAGATCAAGGCCAGGGCCGAGGACGGTGCAAGTCGGCTGCTGCGCGATGCAACCGACGAGGCCCAGCGGCTTCGCCACGAGGCCGAGGTCGAGTCGGCACGTCGGCGCCACGACGCCTCCGCAGATGCCGAGGCCGAGCTGGGCATGGCCAAGCAACAGGGTCGCGACATGGTCAACGAAGCCCAGGCGTACCGCGAGCGGGTGCTCAGCGAGTTGGCCCGCCGGCGCGAGATCGCCCGCCAGCAGATCGAGCAGCTCGTTCACGGGCGAGACAGGTTGCTGCAGGCATTCGAGCGGTCGCGGTCGGTAGCCGTCGATGTGATGTCGGAGCTCGCCCCGCTCGGGGAGCCGACGGAGTTCGTCGACCTGTCCCCCACGACCGGTCCGGTACCGCTCATGGTGAAGAACTCTCGTCGGCCGGGTTCGGCACCCGCGGCGCAGCCCATCGTGGCCGCAACCACTGACCGGGCCGCCGCCGACACGGCCGCGCCCGACGGTGACGCCGCCAGCCCGCGGGTGTTCGACCAAGCGACGCAGGGCTCGATCGACGATGCTCCAGAACCTCCCGAGACAGACTCGATCGCCATCGACCTGGACACCGGCACGCCCGTCG
>JAYURF010000173.1:0-1990 GCA_043756365.1 Acidimicrobiales bacterium | reverse complement strand
CCGACGCCGACATCGACCTCGCCGTCGACGTGCCGCCGCAGACCACCCGGGCACGGTTGCGCGGCGAGTTCATCAAGAAGGCCAAGGAGAAAAAGCGCGATTACACCGTCGATTGGGTGCATCTCAAACTCAACGACCAGGCGCAGCGCACCGTGTTGTGCAAGGACCCGTTCAAGAGCCGCGACGAGCGCGTCGAAAAGCTCATCGCCTCGCTCTGAGCCCATTTTGCCGACGTTTCGCACGCTGACCGTGGCCGAGGCGGTGGCCACGCGTCCGGGTTTGCAGCGCCTGGTGCTCGAGGATTCCAGTCGGGCAGCGGCGATCACGCAGCTCGTCGGCGAGATCGCCGTGGGTGACGAGGTAGTGGTCAACACCACCGCTGTCGACCTTGGCTTAGGCACCGGCGGGTGGCACTTCGTGCAGTGGAACCTGGCCCGCCGGGAACTGGTCGTGCCCGGCAGCGGGCACATCATGAAGCTGCGTTACACCGGTGCACAGCTCGACACCGGTGCTGCCGAGCTGGCGAGCACATCGGAAGCGGTGGTTGCCGAACCCGCGGGTTTGCCCCGCCTTGGCGGCGTGCCCGTGCTCGTCGGGAGCGTGCACAGCCAGGTCGGTGTTGCTGCGGCGATGATCCGTTCGCTCGACCCGCAGGCGCGGGTGTCATACGTCATGACCGACGGCGGGGCGCTGCCGATCGTGATCAGCGATCTGGTCGCACAGCTCGTCGACCGCGGCCTGCTGACCGGCACGATCAGCGCTGGGCATGCGTTCGGCGGCGACCTCGAAGCAGTGTCGGTGCCGTCAGCGTTGCAGTTGGCAGTCGAGGTGCAACGCGCCGACATCGTCATCTGTGCGATGGGCCCGGGCGTCGTTGGCACCGCGACAACGCTTGGCACCTCCGCGGTGGAAGCCGCATCGGTGCTCACCGTAGCCCACCAGCTCGGGGCCCGGCCGGTGTTGATGGTGCGCGCCAGCGACGGCGACGGCCGGGAGCGCCATACCGGCATCAGCCACCACAGCCTCACTGCGCTGGCACTCACCCCCGTTGGTGTCGACGTGCCGTGTGTCCAGGAGTTGGCCGAGCGACTGGGCGACATCGCCCCGCATCGGCGTGTGCTCGTTGCCGACGCCGCGGTGGGTGGGGTGGCCGAGGTCCTCGATCGACTCGGTGTGCAGGTCACCACGATGGGCCGCGGTCCTGGCGAGGACGGCTTGTTCTTTCGAACCACCGCTGCGGCGGCCGCGCATGCCGTACATTCACGCAGCGAGCCGGATACTGTGGCAGCCGGATGAGTGACGATCAGGGTGCCGCAGCCGACATCTTCGCGGGTACCTTCGCTGGCGCCACGGACGTCGATGTCGTGAACCAGACCGATCACGACGATTTGGCAGGGCGCTGGGCTGACACCTCGGCCGCCACCTCCGATGTGCCTCCCGCCGCGGGACGCAAGAAGCTCAACCCATTCGTCGAATGGGTGGTGGTCGTGGTGGTCGCCGTCTCCTCGGCGCTGCTGGTGCGGGCCTACGTGGTGCAACAGTTCGCTGTCGACGGTCAGTCGATGGAGAGCACCCTGCACAGCGGGGACCGGGTGCTGGTCAACCGGCTCAGCTATCGCCTCCACGATCCACGCCGCGGCGACGTGGTCGTGCTCAAGCGGTTCGACAGCGCGAGCGCCGAACGCGACCTGATCAAGCGGGTGATCGGCCTGCCCGGCGAGACCGTGCGAATCACCAACTGCACGGTGTACATCGACGACCGCCCCCTCACCGAGCCCTACATCGACCCGGCGTTGCAGGCCCGCGACGGTTGCAACGGCGACTTCACGTTGCCCGAACCGGTGCCGGCCAACACCGTGTTCGTGCTCGGCGATCACCGCGGCGCGTCAAGTGACAGTCGGGCGTTCGGTCCGGTCACCGAGGATGTGCTGATTGGGCGGGCATTCGTGATCATCTGGCCGACGAGCGACTGGGCGTGGTTGTAGCCATC
>JAYURF010000172.1:0-5400 GCA_043756365.1 Acidimicrobiales bacterium | reverse complement strand
GCGGTCATCGCCCCGGTGCTGAGCGACAGACTCGCGACTGTTTCGCCGACGCGTCCTACACTTTTCACGCCGGGGCGCAGTACCCGAGATGCACAGGGCTGATCAGTAGATTGGCTTGGTGGTACGAACAACGGTCGGGTGCACATTGGTGGTTGCGTTGTCGATGATCGGCTGCAGCTCGTCGCCGTCGGTGAGTTCAACGCGTTCCGACATCGAGGTGGTGGGCTCCGACGGTGTCGTCGACGTCAACTCGCCCAACGCCAGTGACCCGCCGCGCGACGAGCCCGTGCCAGAGTTGTCCGGTCCGCTGACGATTCAGCTCGATGGCAACGTTGCGACCGAGCGCATTGGTGCCGATGGTGGGACGATCGAGGTGACGAGCGCGACGGGAACCCTGTTTTCTCTAGTGGTTCCGCCGGGAGCGTTGATCGAGTCCGTCGACATCACTGCTACCGCAGTTGCTGAGTTCGGGAATCTGGGCTTCGACGCCCATGGCGTGGTCTTCGGCCCAGCAGGATTGTCGTTCGCCGGAGTTGGCGAGTTGACGATCACACCAACTGACCCCGTCCCCGTCGAACGACAACTGATGTTTGCCTTCGATGACACGGGATCGCAGTTTGGCGCGGCCGAGCCAAAGTTGACGACGGACGATGTGGTGGTCATGGTCGGTCACTTCTCGGGCTATGGGTTCGGTGATGCGTCACGACCGAGCCAGGCTGCGTTTCTAGAGCGCCAAGCAAGCGAGGCAGCGGTGCGGATCGCCGGTCAGGTCGGAGACATCTTCCATACCGAGCGCATCTCGGAACTACTCGCTGTCGACTCGACCGTCGATCTCGCCGCAGTGTTCGAGGAGTACGCCACCCAGTGGGAGGAGCAGGTGATCAAGCCGCGCTTGGCTGCTGGGGGTTCTTCGTGCGCAGCGGCCGACCTGGCCATCTCGACCGTGATCGGTTACGAACGACAACGTGCCTTGATCGGCGCACCAACGTCGACGTTTGGAGCGGATCTTGGTGGCCTGGTTCAACAGGGGTATGCGGTGTGCGAGGAGGAAGCGATCACGAAATGCAAGGCGGCCAAGGAACCATCGATCCTGTTGGAGTTCTGGCTGGGAGCGAACCGGCGGGCACAGTTGCTCGGCAGCGCTGACATTGCCCCCACCGACCCCGAGCAGGCCAAGGTGATCTGCTCGCCTGCGTATGCGGCCAGTGGCGGCCAGCCATCATTCGAGTTGAGCGGGACGGTGACCGATCTGACCAAGGCGTTCACGCTGAACGGAACCTTCCTCAGCGCCCCGTGGTCAGTGGCGTTCACGTTTCTTCCCGATGACGCCTCCTCGGGTTCGCACCTGTACGAAGGCGGCGGTGACGGCGCAGTGGTGTCGGCGAGTGGGTCGTACACGATTGCCGCTGGAGACGACGGCGTGCTGATCCTCACCACCAGCAGCGGCAATTGCACGGGCTCGATGGCAGGTATCGGCGATGTTCCGTGTCAGGACAGCGTCGAGACCATCATCCTGACTCCGATCTGAGCAGAACTGACCTGGGCTGTTCGAACAAAGACCTCGGTGCAGACGATCCGCGACACCTCGTCGCCGGTGAGCTCGCCGTGGCGCACAGTGCATCGGCGATCGCGATCAGCGCGATGCGAGGTTCGAGCATCGTGCAGGCCACACGATCGGCAGCAGCTTTGCGCAGGAGCTGCTCGTGTGCTGGTCGGTCACTGGCGATCTCGGCGAGCCTCGGCCGGCGGTCGACGTACGCGTCAGTCGGCGACCGAGATGTGCAGAACGTGAATCGGGAGGTTCGGCGCGCCGGCGATCCTGCGATCGCCGGTTAGCGGCGGCGCGTGCCGCCGATGTCGTCCACGCCGACACGCTGACGGGGCGGCTAGCCGATGCACCACTCCGGCAGTCCGGGCACCGTCGCACAGAGCCGAGTGCCCGACGTCCTGATCCCGATCGTTGCGTCGAAGTTGAGGCCGGACGTCAGCGAGAAGCCGGCATTCGACCAGGCCAGCGATCCGCTTGCCAACGTCGTGAAGCGCTGCCAGTCCTGGACCACGTTGAGGTCTGAGCAGACGGCGATGACATCGCAGTACCGGTGGTTGCCCTGGATCATCAGCTGGCGCACATCGTTGAACGTTGCGGCGAGCACCGTGCCGGTTGCGGTCACCCGTCCGTCGAAGGTGAAACCACCGGCGACGACCCGAATCGCCAGACCGGGTGTGGCACAGCTGCTGCCGATCGTTCCCGTTCCGTTCACGCCGAGGGCCGGGAAGGCCAGGGCACCCGTGAGGCAGAACCTCCCATCGGTGGCGATGCTTCCGCCGATGGCCCCACTGAAGCCGGGCAGAGCCAGGGCGCCGCTGAAGGTGAACGTTGTCGGCTGACCGGTGACCGGCGGCCGGCTCAGCGTGAACGATCCCTGGCCGAGTGCTCTCCGCGCCGGGTCGGCGGTGGACGAGGCGGCGCTCAACCGTCCGCTGAGCTCGTACCCGAGACGTGTGGTGGTTCCGGGGGTGTCGAAGATCACCCTGCCGTCCATCACCAGCGTCAGCGCGGGGCCACCGGGGAACGGGCTGGACGCGGCCGAGGTCGGCGGCCAGCGAAGAGCCGCCCAGCACCCCGCCGGGCGTGGCGGTGGCGGTGAAGCGGAAGTCGCCCTGGTTGACGTTGCGCAACGCGCCTTGCCCGTCGCGCGCCGTCACACCGCTCAGCGAGCTGCCGAACCACAGGTCACCGGTGATCGCCGGGTTGCCGAGGGCGGGCACGCGCAATGTGCCCGCACCATGCAGCCCGGTCGGCCCGAACGACAGCGCGAGATCAGCACCGTAGCCGCCGACGTCCACCGTCCCGACGACGCCCATCGACAACGGCGGGAGCTGGGTCGCATTGAAGCCGGCGCTCACGCACGCCCCGGTCAGTGGTCCGACGCCATCGCAGCCGGGACCGGTCAAGGCCACGCCGCCGATCGTCAGGTTCGAGACGCCACCTTGCAGGGAGACGGCGGTGAGGTATCCGGCTGTCAGTGTCAGCGAGCCGGTGGCGGCGATGTCTCTCGTACCCGCGCGCAGCACCCCGGCGACGGTGAGCGTGCCGGCGGGGATCGACCCGAGGGAGGCGGAGATGTTGGCGCTGGCATGCAGTTCGCGCAGCGTTGTTGGTGAGATTGACAGGGGCCGAGCCGTCGGCTGTCATCACATAGATCTCGCCGTTGTTGTCGCGGTTGGTGACGAAGGCGATCCTGGTGCCGTCGGGTGACCAGGCGGGATCTGTTTCCTCGGAACCGATGTCGGTGATGCGGGTCGGAGCGGACCCGTCGGCGTTGATCACAAAGATCTCGCTACTGCTGGTAACGCCCCGACGGAAGGTCGCGAAGGCGATCTTGGTGCCGTCTGGCGACCACGTCGGCTGGCTTTCGTGCCACTCGGGGTTGCCGTCCGGGGTGAGGTTCGTGAGTGCAAAACCGTCGAGGCGAACCGCATAGATGTCGCGGTTGTTGTTGGAGAGAGTCTTGACGAAGGCGATCGTGCCACCGGGCGACCAGGCGGGCTGCGCATCGGAGCTGAACCAAGGGTTGTTGGCAAAACGGCTCGAGAGGTTGGTCGTCGCCGAGCCATCGGCGTTCATCACGAAGATCTGGAATGCACCTCTGGAAAAAGCGATCTGCATGCCATCGGGCGACCACGCCGGCCCGGAATCATTCCCCGCGTCGGTGGTCAGCCGAGTCGGGAGCGAACCATCGGCACGCATCACGTAGATCTCGTCGTTGCCGTCACGATTGGAGGTGAAGGCGATCTTCGTGCCGTCGGGCGACCACGCCGGCTCGGAATCCTGGGCGGCGTTGTTGGTCAGCCGAGTCGGAACCGAACCATCGCCACCCATCACGTAGATCTCGTCGTTGCCGTCACGGTTGGAGGTGAACGCGATCTTGCCGTTGACGCCCAGGGGCAGTGCGGGCGGGGGCGGGGGCGGCGGCGGAGGCAGCGTTTGCCAGGTGGCTTCGAGGTCGTCGGCGGTGTTGTTGGAGAAGCTGCTGGGCGACGCACCGGCGGCTCCCATCTCGTAGATGTCGAAGTTCCCGTTGCGGTCGGTCGTGAACGCGATCTTGGAGCCGTCAGGCGACCACGTCGGCTGACTCTCGCTGGCGGCGTTGTTGGTGAGGTTGATGGGCTCAGTGCCGTCGGGATACATCACGTAGATCTCACTGTTGCCGTCGCGGTCGGTGGCGAAGGCGACCTTGGTGCCGGCAGGCGACCAGGCGGGGTTACGGTCATCGGCGACGTTGTTGGTGATGCGGGTTGGTGCCGAACCGTCAGGATTCATCATGTAGATCTCGTTGTTGCCGTCACGGGCGCTCGTGAAGGCGATCTTGGTGCCGTCAGGCGACCAGGCCGGCTGACGATCGTCGACGACGTTGGCGGTCAGCCGGATCTGTGCCGAGCCGTCAGCGTTCATCACGTAGATCTCGTTGTTGCCATCACGGAACGAGACGAAGGCGATCCTGGTGCCGTCGGGCGACCACGTTGCCCCGGCGTCGTCTGCGGTCGTCGCAGTGAGGTTGATCGGGTTCGCGCCGCCGGCATCTATCACGTAGATCTCATTGTTGCCGTCACGGCGGGTGGTGAACGCGATCTTGGTGCCGTCGGGAGAAAAGGAAGGTTGGAAGTCGTCCACGGCGTTCGTGGTGAGCCGGACGGCAGCCGACCCGTCGACAGTCGACTGGGAGTAGATCTCGTTGTTGCCGTCACGGAACGAGGTGAACGCGATCCTTCCGTTGTCACCAGGCACGACCGCCGCGACGGGCGCGGCAACGGTGATACTCAACCCACCCGCGACCAAGGCCAGGACGAGTCCCTGGACCAGGAACCCTCTCGCGCCGATCATCCTCATGAAGCCCCTCCGTCTCACGCCGATGGGCTGACCGTAAGCAAATGATCGGTGGTTGTCATCAGTAGATTTACTTAGGAAGGCGCTACCACGACCCTTCCCCATACTTCACCTCTACTTGAGGTCGAGACTTGTCGCGCCGGCCGCCGGGGGTGCCAGCACGCCTGGTGATCACGGGGCTGCACCCTGGATATCGGCGGTTGTCCACGACATACTCAGCTCATGGCCCTGCTCTGGCTGCTGATGCGTGTGCGATGGCGACGCGCGTGGGCCCCATCGTTGGCGGTGTGCCTCCTGATCGGAGTGATCGGCGGGTTCATGCTGGCATCGGCGGCGTCCGCTCGCCGGGTCGGCACTGCGTATCAGGCCCTCATCGATGAGATCGGGGCACCCGACCTCGCGGTCGTTCCTGGCTGCGACGAGCTGGCAGCGGCGGCGCTCGGGTGTGACGCCCCGGCGGAACAGACGAGCGGCGACATGGTGGTCGAGCGTCTCAACGACATCGCCGTGGT
>JAYURF010000171.1:0-1995 GCA_043756365.1 Acidimicrobiales bacterium | reverse complement strand
CTGCTCATCTCGTGACGGCAACCTGACTCACTCGCTCGAGCAGCGTCTCTCCGGCGTGGAGCGGATAATGGCATGCAACCTGGTGAAGTGTGTCCCCGTCGATCGGCACGAGCAGCGGCACCTCGGTACGGCACCGTTCGGTGGCAAGCGGGCAACGCGTGTGGAAGTGGCATCCCGGCGGGGGCGAGGCGGGGCTGGGCACATCGCCCTGCAACACGATGCGTTGGCGTGTTCGTTCCGCCCGGGGGTCGGGCACCGGCACCGCCGACAACAACGAGTGGGTGTACGGATGCGCCGGAGCGTCGTAGAGCGTGTCGCGGCTTGCGAGCTCGACAACGCGGCCGAGGTACATGACTGCCACTCGGTCGCTGATGTGGCGCACGACCGAGAGGTCGTGAGCGATGAAGATCATCGACAGTTCGAAGCGTTCCTGAAGGTCCTCGAGCAGGTTGAGCACCTGTGCCTGGATGCTCACGTCGAGCGCCGAGACCGGTTCGTCGAGGATCAGCACCTTCGGGTGCACGGTGATGGCCCGGGCAATGCCGATGCGTTGCCGCTGACCGCCGGAAAACTCGTGCGGATAACGGTTTCCGTGCTCGGGCAGCAGCCCGACCGCTTGGAGCATCTCCGCGACTCGTTCACGGGTTTCGCCCTTGTCGACGCCTTGGATGCGGAGCGGCTCGCCGACGATCTCCCGGACGGACATCCGTGGGTTGAGCGACGCGTACGGGTCTTGGAACACGATCTGCAGGTCTCGTCGCACCGCCCGCATCTCGGCCTTGCCGATGTGGGTGATGTCGCGGCCTTGGAACGTGATCGTGCCCGACGTCGGTTCGATGAGCCGTAGCAGGGTGCGCCCAAGCGTGGTCTTGCCGCACCCCGATTCGCCGACGACACCCAACGTCTCCTCGCCAAACAGGTCGAGGGAGACATCGCTGACGGCATGCACCTGGCCGACCGTTCGACGGAGCACACCGGCCTTGATTGGAAACTGCTTGACGAGATGATCGAGACGCAGGATCGGTTCAGTCGTTGTCATCCGAGCACCTCCGTCACCGATGACACCGGTGACACGACGTGGGCAGGTGCTCCCGCTGCGATCGGCAGCGAGGCGGTGGTCGCCGAGTGCGGGTCGACACCCGAGGCCGAAACCTCGTCGGCCCGGTGACAGCGCGATGAGTGACCATCGGCGACGACACGGAGATGGGGCATGGCCTCACCGCAGATGTCAATAGCCCAGCTGCAACGCGGTTCGAACGGGCAGCCCGGCAGCGGTCGTAACAGACTGGGCGGATTGCCAGGAATGGGGGTGAGCCGGTCGGCGGCACGCGAGCCAAGCGTGGGAATGCTCGATAGCAACGCTTTCGTGTACGGGTTGGCCGAGCGGTAGAAGACGTCGTCAAGCCCGCCTGTTTCGAACAGCCGACTGCCGTACATCACCTGCACCCGGTCGCCCGCACCGGCGACCAATCCGAGGTCGTGGGTGATGAGGATCACCGCTGCCCCGGTTTCGCGTTGCGCGGCGGCGATGACTTCCATCACCTGAGCCTGGATCGTGACGTCGAGCGCCGTCGTCGGCTCGTCGGCAATGATCACTCGCGGCGAGTTGGCGATCGCCATCGCGATCATCGCCCGTTGACGCATGCCGCCGGAGAACTCGTGCGGGTACTGCTTGGCGCGGCGGGCCGGTTCGGGCACGCCGACGAGCTCCAGCAGCTCAGCTGCCTGCTTCCACGCCATGGCCTTCGGGGTTTGGCGGTGGGCCCGGATCATCTCGACGATCTGGTCGCCGATGGTGAACACCGGATTCAGCGCCGTCATCGGGTCTTGGAAGATCATCGCGATGCCGTTTCCGCGAACGTGGCGCATCTCGCGGTCCGACAATGTCAGCAGCTCGCTGCCTTCGAACTTGATCGAGCCCGTGATGGTCGCCGACTTCGGGTGCAAGCGCATGATCGCCAGCGCAGTAACCGATTTGCCCGAGCCGCTCTCGCC
>JAYURF010000170.1:0-5408 GCA_043756365.1 Acidimicrobiales bacterium | reverse complement strand
TGATCGAAGAGCGGGTTCGCTCACGCTGTACAACCTGTACCGCGTGGTCGCCGACGTCCGCCGCAACCCGTACGCCGACTTCAGCGTCGAGGGCTACGGCTCGACGACGATCCAGCCGCGACGCTGGAGTTCCGCGGCAAGGTGCTCGGTGGGTATCCGCCGCAGTGCCTGTTCGGCCGCCGTCGGACGGGCCACGGGAACCGGAGCGGACGTCGCACCAGCATCGGGCGCGGCATCGGGGCGAGGCTCGAGCTCGGCTTCTTGCTGGAGCCGATCGATGAAGGCCGCTGCCTCATCACGCGAGAACTTGCCGCCGGCTTGGCGCTGGGTGAAACCCATCGGCCCGCGGGCATCCCGAAAATCGCTGTGGCCCGCGAGGTGCAACAACTCCATGAGCTCCTGCACCTGCCTCGCCGTGGCCGGCGAGCCCGCTGATTGACCGAACGCCATGCTCGCCAGTCTCGCCGAAACTGCCGAAGAAACCCTCCTTTCCGCCATTTTCCCGTAACCTGTCCACCAGCGCTGTCCGCCCGCCGCGACGGGTCGGGCCATTTCTTCACTCTCACACACGCTGCGAGACGCCCTTGGTCCAGCGACGGGGGAACGACGAACCACATTGGATGACCCTGCGGAGACTCATGGTTGAACTACGACATCTCGAAGACGCGATCTGGTCGATCGCCGACGGTCGCGCCACCGACGGCGACCTCGCCGTATTCGAACGCGACGAGAACGCAACGCTGTCGCTCCTCGACCGATTGATCATCAATGCCGAGGATGATCTCGCCTCGGTGCGCCACCTTCCGGGCGACGAGCGAGATCAGGTGGTCGCCGACTTCACCGACACGCTGCTGAGCCTGCGGGCTGCGTTCACCAGGTTGCGCCCTCCGCCACCGGGGTGGACCACCGTCAGCGACGACGCCGGCTGGAACGACGAGACCTTCGGTTTTTCGGACGTGGAACCGATTGAACCCGACGAGGTTCGTCTGCAAGCGTCGTGGTCACATGGCCAGATCGTGGTATGGGCGTCGGCTCGGGGCGCGACCGCCGAGTCGAACGAGGCGCTCGCAGCACGTCTCGAGGCGAGTGGCGGACCGCCGCAGGGCTGGCAGATCCACGCCGACATCGTCCTGCCCGACGGCCAACAGGCAGAGGCCTTGTCGATCCCGATGAAGGATGTGCTCGGCTGGCTTGCCGCTGTCGGCGGCGGCGCCCAGCCCGACGCAGCCGGGGCCAGCCTGCTGTGGCTCGGCCGCACCGCGATCGAAGGGGTGCGTTTGTGCGCAGCAGGCTCGATCGTCCCACGCCTGCGCCTGGCCAGCGAGCGCACCGGGCGCTTTACCGATGCCTTCGTGCGCTGGGTGCCTGCCTTGATCGACTCCACCGTCATCGATGCACTCGCCGCAGCCATGCCCGCCACGGTGCTCGCCGCCGACCCGAACGGTAACGGTGGCAGCCGAGCAACCACCCTCGCGGTGATCGCCGGAGTCGTGGAAGCAATCGTGAACGAGAGCATCGAACGGGTCGAGTTGCCGGCGCAACCCCCCACCGCAACCTCGTCGACCGACTTGGCCGACACCGTCATCGCCCGGATGGACGGCAAAGCGTTCCGTGCCGATCACGCGCTCACGCGTGACCTGTCAAAGCGGTTCGACCAATGGTCACGCACCGTTACCGACCCGATGCAGCCGCGACTGGTGGTGCAACTCGACGCACCATCGGGTGCGCAGGGGGTGTGGCTGCTGTCGGTGCACCTCAAGATCGCGAAAGGCAAGCTCGTCGCGATCGACGAGGCCCTGCGCGCTCCCGACACCAGCCGGATAGCCATCGGCGAGTGGGCCCGCCTCGGCCGGCTCGTGCCAGCGCTTGGCCGCGCCGACGTACGCCAACTCGGTCGCGTCGTGCTGGGCCAGGACGAAGCGTGGGAGTTCATGACCGCGCTCGGGCCCACTCTCGCCGCGATCGGGTTCGACGTGCGCGCTCCGGCGCTCACCCGGCGCAAGGCTCGACCGTCGCTGCGGCTCTTTGCCGAAGCGCCTGCCGGCTCCAAGGTGGGCGCCCACCAGCTCAGCAACGTTGCCTGGTCGGTGCTGTTCGACGACATCGAGCTCACCGCGGCCGAGATCTCCCGGCTCGCACGTCAGGCCCGGCCGCTGCTGCAATCACACGGCCGATGGGTTGAGGTCGACCGCCTCGACCTCGACAAGGCCGCTGCGGCACTTGCCGAACGAGCCGACATCACCCAGCTCACCGGAGCCGAGATCCTGCGCCACAGCATCGGCCTCGATGGCTCGGGGTTGTCCGGGCGGACCACCGTCGCGGGAAACAGTTGGGCCAACGATGTTTTGGAACGGGCCGGCGAGTTGTCGACCGATCCGGTGACCGAGCTTGCCGGGTTCGTCGGCACCCTGCGCTCGTACCAGGCCGAGGCGCTGGCCTGGCTCGGGTTCCTCGATGCCGCCGAGCTTGGTGGTTGCCTCGCCCTCGACATGGGGCTCGGCAAGACCCCCACCGTGCTCGCTCATCTCGCCCGTACCGTCGGACATGGCACCACCTTGGTGGTCGCCCCGGCCGCAGTGGTCGGCAACTGGGCGGCCGAGGCGGCGCGTTTCGTACCGGGGCTACGGGTGGTCGTCCACCACGGCATCGAACGTTCCACAGCCGACGAGTTCGACGCCGAGACCAGCGGTGCCGACATCGTCATCACCACGTACGCGACCGCGGTACGAGACGTCGAACTGCTCGGGCGAACGTCGTGGGGCAGGATCATCCTCGACGAAGCGCAAGCGATCAAGAACCCCACCAGCGACACTGCGCAGCAACTCCGCCGGCTCCCGGCACGCACCCGCGTTGCGCTCACCGGCACGCCGATCGAGAACGGCGTCGGTGATCTCTGGGCGATCCTCGATTTCACCAACCCGGGCCTGGTCGGGTCCCGGCCGGCCTTTGTCGCGCAGATGTCGGGCGACCGCGAATCCGCGCTGGCAGCCTTGAACGGTGTGCTCGTGTTCCGCCGGACCAAGGCTGAGCCAGAGGTCGCTGCCGAGCTCCCCGACAAGATCGACGAACTCGATCACTGCACGATGACACCCGAGCAGATCGGGCTGTACCAGGCAGTGCTCGACGATCTCGTGTTGAACGTCACCAATGCCGTGGGCGAACCCAAACAGGGCGCGATCCTCGCGGCAATCACGGCATTGAAGCAGATCTGCAACCATCCCGCGGCATACCACGACGACGACCAACCGCTGGCCGGGCGTTCCGGCAAGCTGGCCCGGCTCGAGGAGATCGTCGAGTCGGTCTTCGCGGCCGGCGAGCGGGTGCTCGTGTTCACACACTTCGCCTCGTGGGGCCGCCGGCTGGCCGAGCATCTCAGCTCCGTCACCGGAACCCCGATCGCCTGTTACGACGGCAGCCTCACCCGACCGGTACGCGACCGCCTTGTCACCGAGTTCCAATCCGGCGAGGGCGCCGGGGCGATGGTGCTGTCGTTGAAGGCCGGCGGCACCGGGCTCAACCTCACCTCGGCCAACCACGTGGTGCTCTACGACCGCTGGTGGAACCCTGCGGTCGAGGACCAGGCCCGTGACCGGGCATGGCGGATCGGTCAGGGACGCACCGTCATCTCGCATCGACTGGTGTGCCCCGGCACCGTCGATGAACGGGTGGAGGAGGTGGTTGCCGGCAAGCGCCACATCGCCCAACTCGTGCTCCCGAAGGGCAGCTCGATGGCCGACCTCAGCACCGATCAGCTTCGCTTGGCATTCGGATTGCGATCCGACGAACTGCTCACCGAGGACGCACGATGAGCAAGCAGAACGGCCGCAACAACCAACGCCGCCGCAACCAGCGCCAGCCGATCGACATCTGGCGCACCGCGGCACCGCTCCCCGACCTCGACCCGATCCGGGTGGCCCAGGACGTGACCGCACTGATCCGCTCGCTGGGCGAGCCACCGATGCACGGCGGGATCGAGGCCGGATACCACTTCGGCGCGATCGTCGAGCGCTCGGCGGCAATCGCCACCGCGCTCGCATTCAGCGCCGACATCCTGGCGGACGCAGAGACCTAAGCGGCTGGCCGGTCAGTCGTCGGTCATCTCCCAGTAGTGACACCACCAGTTGGTGGCCACGAGCGTTTGCAGCTTCTCGTGCCAACAGAACGCAAGGTCGTCGTCGGGTTCGAGGTAGTACCGGCAGGTGCCACACGAGTCGTCGTCGAGCGGCGAGCCGCGTAGCGCTGTCACCCGGATCAGCCGTTGCACCTGCTCGAACTTGGCTTCGTCAACGCTCGGTTCATCGGTCATCGTTGGCACGTCATCATTCGTCGGGTATCCCCTGCGGCGCGACCATCAACCGTTGCAGCCCACGGAACAGAGCGTTCGGACTGTAGATGAACTCTTGGTCGGCAACGAGGGCGATGTCGGGTGTGAGCTCGCGGAGCAGATCGAGCACGATCCGAACTTCGATTCGAGCGAGTGGCGCACCAAGGCACAGGTGCGCACCTTTGCCGAAAGCAAGGTGCAGTTCGGCGTTTTCACGGTCGACATCAAAGGAATCCGGCTCGGCGAACAGCGCCGGGTCGCGGTCGGCCGAGGCAAAGCCGAGCATCACCGGTGCCCCGGCCGGGATGGTGAATCCACCGACCTCGGTGTCGACCTTGGCCAAGCGGCGGTGGTTGATCACCGGTCCATCGAAACGCAGGATCTCCTCGACCGCATTGGGGATCAACGACTCGTCGTCGAGCAGCGCCTGCCACTGATCGCGGTAGGTGAGCAGCGCACGAACACCGTTACCAATGGTGTTGCACGTGGTTTCGTGCCCAGCCAGGGCCATCGAATAGACGATGTTGACGATGTCGAACTGGTTGAGGCGTTCGGGTTTGTCCGCTGCGAGGCGAACGAGATCGCTGGTGAGGTCGTCTCCAGGCTCGGCCGAACGCATCGCCACGAAATCTTCGACGTAGCGCCACATCGACACGACATCGCCGGCGACGCTGACCTGTTCGGCTTCGCTCAGGCGACCGTAGGTGAGCAGCACCCGGGTGCGGCTCCACTCCTTCAAGTTGTCGGTATCGGCTTCGGGGAACCCGAGCAAGCTGAACGCCGCAAAGCCCGGGAACGGGAAGGCGAGCGCCTCCACGAAATCGACGACTGGCTCCTCGCGCAGGGCGAGGACCAGGTTGCGTGCGTACTCGCGCAGCGACGGCTCGAGCGCATTGAGCCGACGCGGCGTCATGCACGTGAGCACCGCCTTGCGCATCAGCCCATGCCGCGGCGGGTCGGCGTTGTTGAGCGTGGGCACACGTTTGAACCCGGTGTTCAGTACCGCCTGCGCGGCGGGGCACACAGCCACCAGCGGCGACGACGCGTTTGCCGCCGACCACGACTCGCGATCCAGCAACACCGC
>JAYURF010000169.1:0-1998 GCA_043756365.1 Acidimicrobiales bacterium | reverse complement strand
ACGATCCGAGCCAGGGGAAGGACCGGCCGGTGGCGATCTTCGGCCGTCGCGGCAACCGCCTGGTCGGGGTGGCGCTCACGTCGAAGCGACGTCCTGATTCCGCCCAGTTCGAGGTGGGTGTCGGCCCATGGGACCGCGATGGTCGACCGAGCTACGCCAAGCTCGACCGGGTACTCGAGATCGACCCAAAAACGGTCCGTCGGGAAGGAGCCGTGCTCGAACGCCGTCGCTTCGACGGTCTCGTCGCCGCACTGCGTCGCCAGCACAGCTGATTCAGGGTCGCCAGCACAGCTGATTCGGTTTCGCCAGCACAGCTGATTCAGGGCTCGGCCGCTCAGGGCTTGCGTCGCGAGGTGGGATCACCGCGCCACCGCCGTGACAGCGGGATGCCGAACCACATTCCGATCGCCCCGATCGCGAGCGGAACGGTCACCCATGCCGCGACCGTAGAGCCGTACACGAAGTTGGCAACCAGTACGACGCACGCAACCAACGCCACGCCGAGCAGGCCGAGTCCCACGACCGCTTGCTTTGAAGCGGTCCGAATCATGGCCTGCTTGTCGTAGGGCTTGCCGCGCAGCCGGTGGTAGCCGGCCTCGGCGAGCAGGAACACGAGCGCCAGTGCGGTGGCGAGGAAGGCGACGAAGTACACCCGGCGATCGAGCGGGCTGATCTGTTCGAAGCGGGCCGAGAACGGAACCGAGAGCAAGAACGCGAACAGCACCGTGGCACCCGGTAAGACCAGGCGCAGCTCCTGCACCAACTCGTCAAGATGCCGGTCGACTTCCTCATCGCTCTGGTCATCACGCTGGTCGTCTGGGCGCGTCATCACCCGCGAATGTACGCCGCCCGAAGCGCAGGTGCATCGGGTGGGTCGTTCGGCCCATTCGCCGCCGATTGCTGGTGCCGTCGACGGCGTTTCCGTATGGTGATCGCATCGGACCCGGCAGGCGGGTCGACACGAATGGAGGGGTGATGAGGCGGACAGAATCGCAGCGCTGGCGGCGCAAGGCAATCGCGATGACGGCCCTCTCGTTCGTGACCGTCTCGCCTGTCGGGCTGCTTTTCAATGCAACGCCGGCTGCAGCCGAAGGTGACACATCGTCCACCGTTTCCGAGAGCACCGGTCCCGAGAACACTGGTCCCGAGAACACCGGTCCCGAGAACACCGTTTCCGAGAACACCGGTCCCGAGAACACCGGTCCCGAGAACACCGCTCCGGCCAGCACGGCTCCGGCCAGCACCGCTCCGGCCAGCACCGCTCCGGCCAGCACCGCTGCGTCGACGACGGTGGCCATCAAGCGCGCCGGTCACCCGTCGCTGTCGGCAACGACTCATTGTGTCAACGGCGGCGGAACGATCAATCTCATCTTGGCAAACAGCGGTGGCGATCTGCCGATCACGTTCAGGATCACCCACCCGGTCAGCGGCGTCGTGGCCACCCAAGTGGTGGCCCCGGCAACCAACCAACAGATGACGGTGCTCGGCACAGCTGCCGGCACCGTGAAGCTGACGATTGCGGCCGACGGCCACGACATGTCGAGAGCCTTCGAGGTCTCGTGCCCAACGCAGGCTCCACCAACGGTCACCCCGCAGGTGTTGTCGGCCGACCAGGTCCCGGCATCGGGCATCAGCGGGGGCACCGGCGCTTCGTTGCCGGCCACTGGCGGCGGTGCCGACCCCAGAACAGCGCTTGCCGCACTCGCGCTGTGCGGTGCCGGTGTCGGAGCCGTCGCCGCATCCAAGAAACGAACCAGATCTCCGAGTTGATGCTCACGTCTCGGGCGGAGATGTGTGCATCAAGCGGAACCCCCCATCAGTCCGACCGGCTGGCCTTTGAGCCCCGGTCGGACTGATGCGCGCCCCGGGCCCGATCGGCCACCGGAAACAACACCGGTGCGCACGGCCGCAGCGGCGTAGCCTCTCGGCCCGTGACGACGATCGATCAGGTAGGCAAGGAAGTGACCCACGGCGGTGCCCCCGACGGTGCCCCCGACG
>JAYURF010000168.1:0-1999 GCA_043756365.1 Acidimicrobiales bacterium | reverse complement strand
CTGATCCGTAGTAGCTCACGCAACACGATGGATCGCCGGCTGCGGCGACACCCCACGCCAACGTTCCCCCCAAACAGAACCCGAGGACGGCTGGGGCGCGTACCGACCCGGCCAACGCGACAAGGGATTCCAGTGCAGCCGTACAGTCCTGCACCGCCAACGGGAAGTCGAGCTGCTGCACCTTCTCGATCGAGGCTCCCAGCCCCGCTTCGGTGTGCTCACTGACCCAGTTGGGAGCGAAACGCCAGAACACGTCCGGCGCGCCGACCAGGTATCCGGCGACGGCGAGGCGTTCGGCGACGGCGGTGATGTAGGGCCCGACGCCGAAGATCTCCTGGACCAACAGCACCGAGCCGATCTGGCGACCCGGTGGCTCCCACACGAACAACGACATCGACCCCGCATCGCCACGATCTACCTGTTCCGTACGCATCCGCCATCGTCGCACACCCTCCCGCGCCGTCTTGACATCGGAGCCGCCGACTCCCGGATCCGCCCACTCCTGGAATCCATCCGAGTGGTGAGCGCCCGCCCGGGTGGGCGCTCGACACTCGGATCCCCCTCTGTGCACTCGGATGACACGCGGGGACTCGGATGGTACGCGGGGACTCGGATGACGTGGGGCGTAGCCTGGCACCGACATGCGTCTTGGCGACTTTGACTATGAGCTGCCGCCGGAGCGGGTTGCGCAGGTGCCGTTGGAGCCGCGGGATTCGGCTCGGTTGCTGGTGGACCGGGGCAGCAAAGCGCCGGAGCACCGTCATGTCCGCGACCTTGTCGAACTGCTCGGCGAGGGCGATCTGTTGGTGGTCAACGATACGAAAGTGATCCCTGCCCGGCTGCGGCTGCAGCGCCACAGTGGGGGAGCAGCCGAGGTGCTGCTGCTCGATCCGCTCGATGTGGATCTACGGCGGTGGGAGGCGATGGTCCGCCCGGCTCGCAAGTTGAAGCCAGGGGAGCGGCTCGTCACGGCCGCGGGAGTCGAGTTGGTCGAGATCGGTGGCCGGAGCGAGGCCGGTGACACGATGGCCGTCGAGATCCTCGGCGATGCCGACCCGATGACCCTCCTCGCAGCGCACGGCGAGATGCCCCTGCCGCCGTACATCACCACCCGGCTGCAACACGACGACCGCTACCAGACCGTGTACGCCGCCGAACCGGCGTCGGCTGCGGCACCAACGGCAGGGCTGCATTTCACCTCCGAGTTGCTGGCTCGTCTCTCCGCCGACGGCGTCGAGACTGCGACCGTCGAACTGGTCGTCGGGCTCGACACGTTCAAGCCGGTGAGCGAGCCCGATCCCCGCAACCACCAGATCCACAGCGAGCGCTACCGCGTTCCGGCGGGCGTGCTCGAGCGCTGCGCTGCGGCCCGGCGAGTGGTGGCCGTCGGCACCACCAGCGTCAGGTCGCTGGAGAGCGCAGCTGCGTCCGGCTCGCTCGAAGGCCGCACCCGGCTGTTCATTCACCGGCCCTACGACTGGGCGGTGGTCGATCTGATGATGACCAACTTCCACATGCCGCGCACCACGCTGCTGATGATGATCGACGCGTTCGCTGGTGACCGGTGGCGGCGCCTGTACGAGACAGCGATCGCCGAGCAGTACCGTTTTCTCAGCTTCGGCGATGCGATGCTGCTCGACCGTCACGCTCGCTGAGCGACCGATCGAGAAACGACTCCATGCACCCCGTCACCGTCACCGTCGAACACTCCGACGGCGCTGCCCGTGCGGCCACGGCCCACACTGCTCGCGGCTCGTACCGAACCCCGTGTTTCATGCCGGTCGGCACTCGGGGCGCAATCAAGTACCTCAGCGCGGCTGACTACGAACGCCTCGGGGCAGAGATTGTGCTCGGCAACACCTACCACCTGATGCTGCGGCCCGGCGCGGAGACCGTCGCTGCGCTCGGTGGGCTCGGCCGCTTCGCCGGGTGGGGCGGGCTCACGCTCACCGACAGCGGTGGGTTCCAGGTGTTTTCGTTGGAGCCGAAGGTGGACGAC
>JAYURF010000167.1:0-5414 GCA_043756365.1 Acidimicrobiales bacterium | reverse complement strand
GCATCTCGGGCGCGGGCGACGAGCGCGTCGGTGACGATTCGGGCCACGATGTTGGTGGTTCCGCTGGAGTAGTTCCACACGGTGCCGGGTTGGTCGATCAGGGCCAGCCCGGCCGCGTAGGCGGCCATGTCGTGCTGGCCCGCCCCGTACAGCATCTCCAAGCAGTGGCTGACGCTGTCGTCGACGTAGTCCTCGACGAACTCGAGGCCCGAGCGCATCTCCAGCAGTTGCAGCAGTGTGATTGCTTCCTTGTCCGTGCCCTGCCACGCGAGGACGGGGGCGGGCGCGTTCACGTCGAGCAGACCGTCACCGATCGCGAGCCCGACCACCGCATGGGTGATGCTCTTGGCCATGCTCCATGACACCAGCGTGGTCGCCGCGTCGACGTCGCCACCGGGGCCGAACACGGTGTCGGGCTGGCGCCCGTAACGCTCGAACACCACCTCACCATGGTGTCGCACGACCAACGCCAGCGACACCCCGTGCTCGGCCCCGCCAGCGAACAGCGAATCGGCCTCCTGGCGGGCGATGGCGAGCGGGTCAGTCATGCAGCCTCAATCGCTCACGACCGCGATGGGACCGGAGAGGTTCATCGGGATCTGACCCGTATCACGGTCGATCCACTTGTTCGGGGTCTCTGGCGCGGGGGCCAGCGCGAGGGCCAGGGCCTCATCGACGGTGTGCGCCCGTTGCGCGAGCATCTGGTGCGAGGTACGCACGAACCCGGCCTCGACCGCGCCTTCGATCCAGTCGAACAACCCGGTCCAGAACTGGTCGACATCGAGCAGCACCACGGGCTTGCGGACAAGCTTGAGCTGGTTCCAGGTGATCATCTCGATCGTCTCCTCGACGGTCCCGAACCCGCCCGGAAGAGCGATGAAACCATCGGACAGCTGCTCGAAGCGGGCCTTGCGCTGGTGCATATCGGGCACCACCTCAAGCGAAGTCAAACCCCGGTGAGCCACCTCGGCCGAGACGAGTTGGTCGGTGATCACACCGATCACCTCTCCCCCGCCGGACAGGACGGCATCGGCAACCACGCCCATCAAGCCGACGTGCCCACCGCCGTAGACCAGCCCGATGCCGCGGCGGGCCATCGCCTCGCCAAGCGCTTGAGCCGCATCATGGAACGAAGCCACGGAACCGACGTTGGACCCGCAGTAGACGCAGATGCGCGCCGGGCGGATGAGGGGACCGAGGGAGGACATCGCGACAGCCTGCCAGCCAATCAGCGCGAAACGCAATGAATCCGTCGAACGGATGAGCGTGCTGCAGCAGCCCTCACTACAGTCACGAACGTGACCGTTCCCGATCTGCACGCCGCCGCCGATGTCATCGATCTCGCTCAACGGGTTGTCGGCACAGCAGTCCGCCACCTCCGTGACAGCGGGGGCCCCGATGCCCACCAGACCCTCGCCTACGACCTGGCCCACGCCGCAGCCCAGGTGGAAACGGCACGAGCACTGCTCGACTACGGCGGCAAAGGTGACATCGAAGCTCGGATCACCTGTGCCTTCGCGGCCGACATGGTTCACGATCTGATCACCCGGCTGTGCGGCCGTGAGCGCCTGTGGGGCCTGGGTCCGGCACCGATGCGCGAGGCGCATGCGTTCCTCGACACCTACCGCGACCCGGAGTTCATCGCCTCGCTCGCCGAAACCGCTGGCCCGCGACACCTCGACGAGGACCTGGAGATGGTCCAGGACACGTTCCGGTCGTTTTCCGACAACGAGATCACTCCCAGGGCCGAGCAGGTGCACCGTGACAACGGCGACGTCCCCGAGGAGATCATCGCCGGGTTGGCCGAAATGGGCGCATTCGGCCTCAGCGTGCCGGTCGCCTATGGCGGCTACAGCGAAGGCGGGGCGAGCGAGTACTTGGCGATGGTGGTCGCCACCGAGGAGTTGAGCCGCGGTTCGCTCGGTATCGGCGGTTCACTGATCACCCGCCCGGAGATCCTGACCAGAGCGCTCATCGCCGGCGGGACCGAGGCCCAAAAGCACGAGTGGCTCCCGAAGCTGGCGACAGCCGAGGTGATGGTTGCCGTCGCCGTGACCGAGCCGGATTACGGCAGCGACGTCGCCGGGCTGAAAGTGACCGCGACCGCCGCGGAGGGCCCCGACGGTGCCGCCGGTTACGTGATCAACGGTGTCAAGACCTGGTGCACCTTCGCAGCCCGGGCAAATGTGTTGATGTTGCTGGCACGAACCGACACCGACCGGGCCCAGGCCCACCGTGGTCTCAGCTTGTTCATCGTGCCCAAGCCGCTCGGCGACGCGCACGGCTTCCAGTTCACCCAAGGCCGCGATGGCAATCCAGCCAACACTGGCACAGGGGGCACGATGGAGGGCCGCCCGATCGACACGATCGGGTACCGAGGAATGCACAGCTACGAGATCGCCCTCGACAACTGGTGGGTGCCGGCAGCCAACCTCATCGGTGAAGGCGGCGGAGTGGGACGCGGCTTCTACTACCAGATGGGCGGCTTCGAGAACGGCCGCCTGCAAACAGCTGCACGCGCCGTCGGGGTGATGCAGGCCGCGTACGAAGCTGCGCTCGACTACGCCCGCAACCGCACGGTGTTCGGATCAGCGGTGTTCGACTATGAACTGACACGCGTCAAGCTCGGCCGGATGGCGGTGCTGATCCAGGCTGGGCGGCAGTTCAGCTATTCGGTAGCCATGCTGATGGCCAAGGGTGAAGGCGCGGTCGAGGCCAGCATGGTCAAGGCCTATGTGTGCAAGGCCGCCGAGTGGGTAGCCCGCGAGGCCTTGCAGATTCACGGTGGGTACGGCTACGCCGAGGAGTACCCGGTGAGCCGGCTCTACGTGGACGCGCGCGTCCTGAGCATCTTCGAAGGCGCCGACGAGACGTTGTGCCTGAAGGTGATCGCCCGCCGATTGTGCGACGCGACCGCGGTCTGATCCGGCCAATTTGATGAGGCCGGCTTTCGTCGAGGTGGGTGGTCAGGCCGAGCGGAGAGCGTTATCGCCAGCTTGATCGGCCGAGACCGATCGAAGACCGTCGTTCCCCACGGCTGCTGCGCCGATCGAGATGACCGGGGCCGCAGACCGTGCGCCTGTCAAGGTTCGCCATGCCTTTGACAGCACCTGCTCGACGGTCGCGATGAGGATCACGAAATCGAGGTTGAGTGACCAGTTGTCAACATAGAACAGGTCGAGCCGCCGGTACGCCCCGAAGTTGGGGTTGTCACGGGCCTCGACCTGCCACAACCCGGTGATCCCGGGCGGCATGTGCAAGCGGTCGAGCAGGCGCTCGTCGAACTGGGCCACTTCCTCGGGGAGCGCCGGGCGGGGGCCGACGACGCTCATCTCACCCCACAAGACGTTGATCAGCTGCGGTAGTTCGTCGAGGGAGGTGGCCCGCAAGAACCGTCCAATCGACGTGACCCGGGGGTCGTGCTCCAGCTTGAACAGTGGCCCGACACGCTCGTTGTCGCCCGACAGCGAGGCCAGCCGTGCTTCGGCGTCGACGACCATCGACCGGAACTTGAACATGTCGAACTCGACACCGTTGCGGCCGACCCGGCGCTGCTTGAAGAACACGGGTCCATGGTCGGTGAACTTGATCCACACCGCGATGACCGCCATGACCGGTGCGGCGAGCACCAGTACCGGTACGGCAAGCACGAGGTCGAGCACTCGCTTGACGGTGAGTTGCGGGCTCGTCGTGTCCGACGGCTCGAGGTAGTACAGCGACTGGTAGGCGACCGGCGTTGCGCGCAGGCGTCGGTGGCTCATCCCGTGCAGCCCGGTCGAGATCTGGATGTGCACGCCAGCGTGTTCGAGTGCGGTGATCATTGGGGTGAGCTCACGCGAGCTCACGGCGCCGGCAACGGTGATGACCCCGCGGACACCGGTCTGGTCGAGCACTTCCATCAACTCCGAGGTGCGGCCGAGATGCAACGAGGACATGCCGTTGACGGCCGCCAACGAGCCGTCGCCGACCACACCACGCACACGGAATCCGGCCTCGGGATGTTCGCGGAGCAGATCTACCAGGTCGCTTGCATCGGCGTTGGCACCGACGACCACGACATCGCGGAGGTGGTTCCCGGCGGCTCGCTGCGCGCTGAGCCAGGCCCGATAACCGCCACGCAACCACAACAGCAACACGACCGACATCAGCGGCCCGACGATCAGCCACTTCAAGGCGATCTGCACGCTCATCGCCGTCAACAGGCCTGCCTGCAGCACGCCGAGGACAACGGAGCTGCGCACAATCCGGCGGATCTCCTCGGCCCGACTGGAGGCGACGCGGGCGAGATACAAACCTTGTTGGGTCAACAACGCGAGACCACTCGCGAAGAGCACGGCTTCCAAGATGGCCAGCTTCCACAATTCCATGCCGGCGGTGTACTTCCACACGAGCACCGGAAGCCACGACAGCAGCAGGGCAATCGAATCGAGCTTGACGAGCCGCCGTCGGAGATTTGGTACTTCGAGCTTTTGGTGGTGGATCACGGCCACGCACCTTTCTGGGGATCGAAGGATTGCGCCGATCTTAGGATCGGACTCATCCATGGATAAAGCGTTCTAGTTGACGCTTTGATGACAATTCCGATGATTTCCACACACGGACTTCACAAAGCCTCGCGCGGTGGTTGAGCAGTCTCGCCAAGTGCCCGCGCTGGGTCTTCTATACCCGGCGCAGATGCACCGAAACCACGAAATCGCCGCCGACGTACGGCCGGGCGTCCCAGGTACTCGTTCGCTCCGCCAGCACCATCTCGGACTCGCGACACGCGTCGTCGTACATACGCAGAGTGGGATCTGCCAGCCCGCCGACCACAGCGAACCCGGTGATCATCACGCCGCCGGGGCGCACGTGGGCAGCGCAACGTTCGACGACCGCACTGCGGTCCTCGCTGCGACAGAAACGCATCACGTTGCCGGGCATGGCAACGAGGTCGAACGTCGTAGCCAGATCGAACGTGGCCAGATTTGCGTACACCCAGGTCACTGCCGGGCAGCGCCGCCGAGCACGGTCGAGCATCTCGTCGTCGAGATCGACACCGACCACCGTGCAGCCGCGCCGGTGCAGTTCAGTGGCGACGCGACCGGTGCCGCATCCTGCGTCGAGCACCGTCACCGGAGCGAACGACATGATCCGGTCAGCCTCACCGTGAGCGTCAGAACCGACGAAGCGGGCGTCGTAGTCGTCGAGGTCGATGGCCGCACGCCAGGCCGTCCACTGGGGGCTCACCAGGTGACCGTCGGCGCCACTCATCCCCGAGCGCCGGTCAGTTCCCACAGCGAGCGGATCCGCACGAAGTCGGCACCGGGGTGGTCGTCGTACGGGTCGAGCAAGATCGGCAACAACCCCGCGGCACGTGCCCCACCGATGTCCATCACGACTGAATCACCGATGTACGCAATCCGTTCAAGGGGGAT
>JAYURF010000166.1:0-2001 GCA_043756365.1 Acidimicrobiales bacterium | reverse complement strand
CGACGGGTCTGTTCCCGCAAGCATTCGGCGGCGACCCGATGGTCACCGACGCAACCTCGCTCCTCGCGGCGATCAACGGCTTCTTCGACCGAGACGATCCGCGCCTGAAGCGTCTCGTGCACGCCACCATCGGTGCGCTCGGTGAGGGCGACTTCTTGCGCCGGTACCCGCCCGCCGACGATGGGTTCATCGGCCGTGAAGCGTGCTTCGTCCCCGCGTCGTGGTGGGCGGTCAGCGCGCTGGCGATCATCGGTGAGCTCACCGAAGCCGAGCGGCGCGCCGACGGGATGTGCGCGCAGCTCCCACCGCTGCAACCGGAGGAGTGGGATGCGGAGCGCAACGAGGCGCTCGGCAACACACCCCTGCTGTGGTCGCACACCGAGGCGGCGCGGGCGCTGTACACCTTGCACACCGAACGGATCCGCCACCGCTTCGGCTCGGCCGGGCTGCGGCTGTGGCGTTTGAATCGGTACATGCGAGTCAGGGGCCGACGTGACGGCCCGTGAGAACCGGCCCGTGTGCTCGTAGGGTTTGAGGCATGTCGTACATCGCAGATCCGGTCCGCTACGAGACGATGGAGTATCGCCGTTGCGGCCGCAGCGGGCTGATGTTGCCGGCGATCTCGCTCGGCCTGTGGCACAACTTCGGTGACGATCGGGCGTGGTCCACCCAGCGCGACATCTGTCGACGGGCGTTCGATCATGGCATCACCCACTTCGATCTGGCCAACAACTACGGGCCACCGTACGGTGCTGCCGAAGCGAACTTCGGCCGCATCCTCGCCACCGATTTCGCAGCCCACCGCAACGAACTGGTCATCTCCACCAAGGCCGGGTACGACATGTGGCCAGGCCCCTACGGCGATCTTGGCTCACGCAAGTACCTGCTCTCCTCGCTCGACCAATCACTCACCCGGATGGGGCTCGACCACGTCGACATCTTCTACTCGCACCGGGTCGATCCGGACACGCCGCCCGAGGAGACGATGGGTGCACTGGCCACCGCAGTGCACCAGGGCAAGGCGCTGTACGTGGGCATCTCGTCGTACTCCTCCGAGCGCACTCGCGAGGCGGCGCGGTTGCTGGCCGAGCACAAGGTTCCGCTGCTCATCCACCAGCCGTCGTACTCGATGCTCAACCGTTGGACCGAGGACGACGGGTTGTTGGACGCGCTCGAGGAGGTCGGCGCCGGCTGCATTGCGTTCTCCCCGCTGGCGCAGGGCCTGCTCACCGACCGATACCTGCATGGCATTCCCGATGATTCCCGCGCCGCCACCGGTGGCGCGTTGGCCGCGGATTCGATCACCGAGGAGCGCCTGGCCCAAGTACGCGCCTTGAGCGAGATCGCCGCCGCCCGCGGCCAGACGCTGGCTCAGCTCGCCTTGGTGTGGGCGTTGCGTGATCAGCGGATGACGTCGCTGGTGATCGGGGCCAGCAGCGTGAAGCAGCTCGACGACAACGTGGCCGCACTGGCGAATACGTCGCTCACCGCCGACGAGCTCGCCACGGTCGACCGGTACGCCACCGAGGCCGGGATCAACCTGTGGAAGGGTTCGAGCGACCAGTAGTCGCTGCGGTTTCGGTGGAGTCGACGCGCGTGGACAAGTGGCTGTGGTCGGTGCGGATCTACTCCACGCGGTCGGCTTCGACCACCGCATGCCAGGGCGGTCACGTGCGCGTCAACGGCCGTCCCGCCAAGCCGGCTACTGCGGTGAGCGTCGGCGACCGGGTGACGGCGACGACCCGGACCGGCGACGGTTCGGTGGAGCGGATCCTCGAGGTGGTGCGGTTGATCGACAAGCGGGTCGGTGCGCCGGTAGCGGCCGAGTGCCTCATCGACCACAGCCCGCCGCCGGTGCTTCGCGATCAGGTGGCACCGTTGTTCGCTCGCGACCGCGCCAGCGGCCGCCCCACCAAACGCGAACGCCGCCAGCTCGACCGCTTCCGCCAACGCTGACCTGCACCGCCAGCCGCCGAACCGCACCGCCGGCCGCCGAACCGC
>JAYURF010000165.1:0-5420 GCA_043756365.1 Acidimicrobiales bacterium | reverse complement strand
CGCGGGTCCCGGCGCCTTCGCGGCGCGCAGGATCACCCTGTACCAGCCGTCAACGCGGTGCTCATGAGCCTGTCGACCATCGTCGTCGCCCCGAAGGCGCAGCTCCTTTGTCGGACACCACTCAGGCCGTCCGAGGCCGAGTGGTGAGCTCCCAGCGGGATGGCGCGAGTCAGCCCGAGAACGCGTTCAAGCCCGTGTTCCGGCATGAATACATCTGCTCGTACGTCGCAGACGGCCACAATGAAGGCCATGGGTCATATGCATGACGATCCCGGAGCGGGCGATCTTGTCGAGGAGTCGGTGTCACGGTGGCTGTGGATGGGTGCGGCGGCCTGCGCCGCACTGACACTGATCGGGGCGGTCGTTCTGTGGCCCGGTGGCGAACTGGACCGCGTGTTGGATCCCGCTGGTTTGTCGAGCGACCCGGTGGGGGCGGTCGTTCGCGACGCGACGGTCGAGCGTTGCTCCTACGACATGACGACGTTCTGCCGCACGCTGACGATCGAGATCAACGAGGGTGACACTGCGGGTGACGTGTGGGAGTGGGAGCAGCCGACCACCTCTCCGCTTCGCGACGGCGACGACATCTTGGTGTCTCTGGCCGAGCTGTCGGATGGCACGGTGATCTACTCGTTCTACGACTACGAGCGCTCCACGCCGCTCGTGGCACTCGTGGCGCTCTTCGTTGTCTGCGTGCTGCTGCTGGGCCGTTGGCGCGGTCTCGGCGCAGTCGGGGGACTCGCCGCCAGTCTGTTCGTACTGATCGGCTTCATGCTGCCCTCGTTGTTGGACGGGAACAGTCCGGTGGCCGTAGCGCTGGTGTCGGCGAGCGCAATTGCGTTCATCGCGTTGTATCTGGCGCATGGGTTCACCGCGGCGACGAACGTGGCGTTGCTGTCGACGTTTGCGAGCTTGTTGATCACGGGGACGTTGGCGTGGATCTTCATCCGCGCTGCGAACTTCACCGGATTCACTGACGAATCAACGTTCTTCCTCGACGCGCTCGGCGTGTCGGTCGACGCTCGCGGCATCCTGCTCGCTGGCATCGTCATCGGATCACTGGGCGTACTCGACGACGTAACCGTGACTCAGGTCTCGGCGGTGGGTCAGCTTCGCCGCTCGCAGCCCGACGCCTCGGCTGCAGAGCTGTATCGGTCGGCGCTGACGATCGGGCGGGATCACATCTCCTCGACGGTCAACACCCTCGTCCTGGCATACGCCGGGGCCTCGTTACCGCTGCTCTTGCTGTTCACCGAGACGGACCAAGGCTTCGGCGCAGTCGCCACGCGCGAAATCGTCGCAGTCGAGGTGGTCCGGGCACTGGTCGGTTCGATCGGTCTCGTGGCATCGGTGCCGATCTCCACATGGCTCGCAGCGCGCGTATTCACCACGACACTCTCATCGGCCCCGCCACCGCCGCGCAGGCCACGATCCCGAGAGAGGCCTCGGACCGACGAGGACGAGTTTTGGGCTAGGTGAGGGCCGAGCAGTCACGGCTCTCGGGGCTCCCGTGACCCGTCCGGGTTAATGTGCCCGATGCGTGGGGACATACTCGAAACCAATTTCGGCGAATAAGGCGATTGCGTGATGCTCCCGGTGGGTGCGTCGTCGATCGTCGTGGATCGCCCGCGGGTTCGTGAACGCAGCGCGTTGAGGACGGAGCGGTCGGGGACATGGTTCGCTTCGATCGCCGGCCTGATCGGTGTACTGGTCGTGTTCGGTTATGTGACGCGAACGGCATGGATCGTGAAGTTGTCGTCCAGCTTGCCGCCGATGTACCCCAACGCAGCGCTCGGATTGATCTGTGGCGCTGCCGCGGTGCTCGGGTCGCGTCGTACCGATCTGTGGCGGATCGTCGCCGCACTGGGGGTCGTCGGTCTCGGGGGCATCGGGGCAGTGAGCCTGGGGCTCCACCTCGCCGACGCCCAGCGAACCTGGTTCGAGGGCCTGTTCCCCGGCGACTTCGTGAGAGCAACGACATCTGTGGGCGGTCGGCCCGCACCCGAGACGTGCCTTGCGTTCGTGCTCTTGGCTGGCGCGCTCACGTCTCTGGTGCTGCGGCGATCTCCGCTGCTCGGGCAGGCTTGCGCAGTGGCCGGGGCGTCTGTGGGCCTGTCGGCGGTGGTTGGTTACGTGCTCGGGGTCGATCGATCCGTCCTTGGGGCTGACCTGGTGTATGTGGGGATGGCGTTGCACACCGGTGTCGGCATCGCCTTGATCGGCGCAGCCGCTGTGTGTGTCCGTCCGAATGTGGGGTTTGCGGCACCGCTCCTGGACGGTGGGATCGCTGGTGGGCTTGCTCGGCGGGTGTCGCTCATGGTTGCCCTTGCGCCAGCGGTGTTGCTCGTTTCGGGCGTGACACTCGGTCGTGTGCTGCCGACCGAAGCACTCTCCCAATCGGTGTTTTCGGTGCTGCAAGTCGCTGTGCTCAGTGTCGCCGTGTTGATTCCAAGCGCTGTGATCGTTCGTACCGAACGGCAGCTCCGTGTCGAGCTCGACGCTGCTCGCCGGCACGAAGAGCACCGCGGCGACGCGGCAACGCTAGTCGAGGCGGTCACCGCCGAGATGACGATCACTGTGCCTGAGCTGCCCGGTTGGGAGGTCGCGATGCGCCACAATCCGGCAAAGGGTCACCTGGCCGGTGACTCGGTGCAGGTCCACGTTCGACAGCAACCGCGGCCGGCGACGCTGCTCGCGCTCGTCGATGTCGCCGGTCACGATGTCTACTCAGCGGTGGTGGCCTACGGGCTGCGGGCCCACATCGGCGCGTTGTGGGAGACCGGCGCTGATCTGCGCACGGTCGTGTCCAGCGCGAACGCAAAGCTGCTGCGACGCAACACCATCGCGACAGCGGTGCTCGTCGTGGTCGAGCCCGGCGCAGAGTCCATAGAAGTGGTGAACGCGGGACACCCTGCGCCGGTTCACGTTCGGTCCGGGCACCAAACCCACTGGACTCGCACCGGCCCGTTGCTGGGTCTGCCTGACGCAGCCCACGACGTCCAGGTGCGCGACATCAAGCCCGGCGATCTCGTCGTGTTCTACACCGACGGTGTGACCGAGGCCCGCTCCCCGGACGGACACCAACTCGGCGAAGAGTTCATCTATCGCCTCGTCGGCGCGCGTCAATCCGATACCGCAGCGACGATCGCTGACGCCTGTGCCGACGCAGCAATTGAACACGCTCGGTCACGACTCAGAGATGACGTGCTCGTCATCGCTGCGCGTCGCCTAGGCGACGGCGATGAACTGTGACACCCGATGCTGTGCGGTTGCGCGTCGATCAACGGGCCGTAGGGCACGGCGGTGATGAGCAAGCAACATCGAGGCGCAACGAGCACCCGCACCCGGGGCCGTGGCGAACCGTCCGCGCGTGCGCATCGGCGACTGCATCGAGAACACGCAGTGACTTCGCCGCATGCCGACGACGACGACGTGAAACCGACAGCGGTGGACACCAACGCAAACTCGACGGCCGGGGCTGGACCAACCGAGCCGAGCCGAGGAGTCGGTCAGGGTAGCGCCACGTAGACCGACACCACGGTGGTGTCGTCGTGGCGGCTGATCTCGACTGAATCGGCGAGTTGGCCAACCGCCCACAACCCGAACCCGCCGTGCGGTCCGCCGCGTGGGGGCCGCAGATGTGCGTATTTGTCGAATCCGCCGCACCCTCCGTCGGTCACCCTGAAGGTGAAGCTGTCGGCGTTGTGCCAGAACTCGAACATCGTCGGCACCGCTCCGTAGACGACCGCGTTGGTGACGAGTTCGCTCGCAATCAGCAGAAGGTCCTGCAGAGTCGTCTCGGATACGCGTGCACCCAACAGTGTCCTCAGCCCTAATCGCGCTGCCGCTGGTGTCGCATCGAACAGGATGAGGTCGGTCGCGCGAGCCGGAATCGACGCCACGACGTCGGTCACGCTGCCGTTCCGCCCATGGTCGGTCCAGTCTCCGTCCAGCGACTGATGGGCGTGTCGAATCGCCTGGCGCAGGTCGACCGGGGTCGTCTCCGCGTCGTAGAGGCACACAGCTCGCAGCGGTCGGTCAGCGAAAACGTGGTCAACCGCCTCCTCGTACTGCATCCACCGCGCGTCACGCCCGTCCGCCCGCAACGGAATCGTACCGATCGACCACGCCTCAGGTGCGCCCGAGCGTTCGGCGCCGTCAACGAAAGCATGCAGTGCTGCCATCGCCATACCGGGAGTCGCATATCGGCCCGCTGCCGAGATGAACGTGAACCGCTCGCAGATCGAACCGAAATCTGCTCGGATCCTCGCCTCCGCCGGAGCGTCAACGCAGATTAAGACGGGCGCTCCTCCGCCGGCAGCGCGTTGCAGACTCGGCCGAAGGCGGAGCGACAAGTCGTGTTCCCCACGGCAGAGCACCGCTGAATGCTCACAGATCGGTCGATCGACGGCCCCGGAGAACGCCACCCGGCGATCCTATCGGCTCTGCGAACCCGCTAACGCCCTGCGGAGGAGACGCGAAGTCCGTTCGATGTCGTGACGCGACGGGCATTCACAGCAGTTTCGGGCGGTGGTCTCTCCGGCCTGCGTTCTGACTGGCTGGATCGCCAGCGACGGCACAGCAAACGCTGCGGCGACCTTCGCCGAGGCAACGACCTCGTCGGGAGCAGTGTGTACCGCAGCCCGGAGCAGAGCGATGCCCACACGACGACGACCACTTTGAACCTGTTCCAACCGTGCTCGGCTGGCGAGTCAGAGCCGGCGGTGATGGACGTCACTCTCGTTCCTCAAAAGCCGGCCAGTTCGAGAAAATCGGGCGTCCGACCAGCCGCTTCCAACCTCGCAGTTCGCCGTGTCCCGCACGGTGACGGACGTCGATGGCGGGATCAGGCGGGTCGCCCATCGTCCAGGCATGCGTGAACTCGAAGCCTCGCTCCGGTGATCTTCGGAGACAACTAAAGGCTAGTTGATTGGAACACCCGTTTGCTAAACTATACTTTGCATATGGCTGGGTCAGTGCACTCTCCGCTCACCAAGGAGGCGTTGCGGCTGCTCGGCGCCTCGGTCAAGGCGCAGCGGCTGCAGCGCCACTGGTCGATCGCCGAACTCGCGCGACGGGTCGGGGTCTCACATCCGACGATCATCAAGATCGAACGTGCCGATCCCACGGTCGCCATCGGCACGGTCCTTGAGGCAGCGACCTTGGTCGGGGTGCCGTTGTTCGACGCGGACCCCACAGTTCGGGCACGCCATCACGAACGTCTGACGGCTGAGCTGAAGCTGCTGCCGCGAGCCGGCCGGATGGCCAACCACGATGCCGACGATGATTTCTGAGCCGACGTCTGCATTCGTCTGGATCTGGCTGCCGGGCGACACCGCCCCGGTGGTGAGCGGCCGCCTCGACATCGTCGACGACCGGATCGCGTTCGTCTATGCACGCTCGTACCTCGACAGCGCAGA
>JAYURF010000164.1:0-2003 GCA_043756365.1 Acidimicrobiales bacterium | reverse complement strand
ACGTGTGGCCATCGCTCAAGTTCGACGTGCGTGCCGCCAACCAGGTGGTCAGCCGGTTCCTGTCGCCCGGTTTCTACTACAAGACGTTCATGAAGCCGCAGCGTCTGTGGCCCGCATACCAGAAGATCCTCGGCCGCTTCGCCGCAGGCGGGGTCACCACTGCCGACGCCGCGCACGGCTACTACGACAAGCGCTACATCCACGTCGATGTCTGCGTTGCCGGTGCCGGTCCGGCGGGCATGGCTGCGGCAGTCGCCGCGGCACGCGCAGGGGCGCGGGTGCTCCTCGTCGAGGAGGAGTACGACCTCGGTGGTCATCTGCGCTACGGGGGTGCCGGCGAATTGGCCGTGCTTGGTGACCTGCGCGCCCAGGTGGTTGCCGAGCCACTGATCGAAGTCATGTCGAACTCGGCGGTCACCGGCCGCTACGACCAGAACTGGATCGGCGTCGTACAACGCCAACCTGGCGCAGCCGCCCGCGGCCCGGAGATCCACGAACGGCTGTGCAAGGTGCGTGCCGGCGTGTTGGTGGTGGCGGCCGGGCTGATCGAGCGCCCGTACGTGTTCGAGGGCAACGACCTCGTCGGGGTGATGCTGTCGACCGGTGTGCGCCGCCTCGTCAACCTGTATGCGGTACGCCCGGGCGAGCACGCCGTCGTGTTCACCGCCAACGACGACGGCGACGCCTGCGCTGCCGACCTTCGCCGGGTCGGTGTCGACGTCACCGTGGTCGATGCGCGCACCGGCGGGAACGTGGTGCGCGCTTCGGGCGGGAAGCGGGTCAAACGGGTCGAGCTGGCCGATGGGCGCACCATCGACTGCGACCTGTTGGTCACTGCGGTCGGGTGGACCGCGCCCACATCGCTGCTGAACATGGCCGGTGACCGCCCCGTGTACGACGCACGCGCGGCGCGGTTCTTCCCGTCCGAGCGCCTCGCCGGAAACGTGATGGTGGCCGGTGCGCTGGCCGGCGACGGCACCACCGCCGAACTCGTTGCCCACGGCTTGGCCGTCGGTGCCACCGCCGCCGCACAGGCGGGTCACGGCACGCCAACCGAGGTGCCGGTGCTGGCACGCCGCCAGCATCCCGAGCTGTACCGATCGAGCACCCACGGCATCGTCGACTACTCCGAAGACGTGTCGTCGAAGGACCTGTTCGCGGCGAAGAAGGAAGGGTACGACTCGATCGAACTGGTCAAGCGCTACACGACCGTCACGATGGGGCCGTCGCAGGGCAAGCTCGAATCCGTCAACGCCGTGGCGATCATGGCCGAAGCGCATGGCGTGAGCGATTTCAACGAGATCGGGACCACCGTCTGGCGCCCGCCCTACGTGCCGATCACACTCGGCGCGCTCGGTGGGCGCGGCTTCGAGAACACCCGGTACTCGCCGATGCAGCCGTGGCACGAGGCGCACCACGCGAAGCCGCTCGTGGCCGGCGACTGGATCCGCCCGGAGCACTACGGCGATCCCGCCGCCGAGGTCACCAACGTGCGTACCAACGTCGGCATCATTGACGTCACCCCGCTCGGCAAGCTCGATCTGCGCGGCCCGGACGTGCCCAAGCTGTTGAACCTCCTGTACGTCAACAAATGGTCCAAACTCGCCGTCGGCGCGGTGCGCTACGGGGTGATGTGCGCCGAGGACGGAGTCGTCATGGACGACGGAGTGACCGGCCGTCTCGCAGACGACCACTACATCATGACGACCACTTCCTCGGGCGCGGCGACCGTGTGGGAGTGGGTGGAGAACTGGCTGCAGACCGAGCATCCCGATTGGCGGGTGCACGTCACCCCGGTCACCACGGGGTACGCGAGCATGAACGTTGCCGGGCCGAAGAGCCGCGAGCTGATCAGCCGCCTGGTGGCCGGTGCCGACGGCGAGTCGAGCCTCGATCTCTCGAACGAGGCGTTCGGGTACATGAACGTACGCCGGGCCACGGTCGCCGGCATCGCCGACTGCTTCATGTGGCGGATCGGTTTCACCGGCGAGCTGAGCTACGAG
>JAYURF010000163.1:0-2007 GCA_043756365.1 Acidimicrobiales bacterium | reverse complement strand
CCACTCGTGGAGCTACGACTATTCGGGCTGTCTGGTGCGTGTGCCCGACGAGCGCGATTTCGTCGGCCTCCAACCCGACGAGCGGTCGCTGGTACCGGTGCGGTGCGAGGCGTGGGGTGGATGGATCTTCGTCAACCTCGACAACGATGCGCCCCCGCTCGTCGACTGGCTCGGCGTGCTCGCCACCGAGTTGGCCCCGGTCGCCACTGCCGACATGCGCGTGGTCGCAAGGTTGAGCACCACTCACCGCTGCAACTGGAAGCTGATGGCCGAAGGCTTCCTCGAGGTGTACCACGCGAAGACGATCCACGCCACCACGGTTGCCAACGTGTTACGCCCGGCGGGGGCGGCGATCAGCCTGCTGCCCAACGGCCACAGCCGGATGCTCACCCCATTGTCGGCTGCGGTGATGGAGGGCGGGCGAGAGAGCCACCGTGGGTTGCCGGTGATCGAAGGCCTCGGCGAGCTGTACGACATCACCAATCCCGCGTACAGCTTGTTCCCCAACTTGATCGTGCCGTTCGACAAGGTGGGCTTCCCGGTGCTGCAGTTCTGGCCGCAGAGCGCCGACACCACCCGCCTGGAGCGGATCTGGCTTGCCCCAACCGCCGGGGTCGTGCCCGTGCGCCACCCCACCTGGGATCGCCGTCTTGATGCGTTCGAGGTGGTGATGGGCGAGGACACGATGAACCTCGAACCGATCCAGCGCTCCGTCGAGTCTGCAGCGCACGGCGGCGTGCCGCTCAACTACCAAGAACGCCGGATCTGGCACTTCCACGCCACCATCGACCGCATGATCGGCGCCGACCACGTCGCGCCCGAGCTACGCGTCCCCGACCTCCTCGCCGACTGGGTCGAACAACCCGCCGTCCCCACCTGACTGCGGCCGCCTCTACATGGAGCGGCCGCTTGTCGAGAAACCCACCGTGGCGGTGCATTTCTCGACTCACCGTCGCTCCAGCGGCCCGATCGCCGGGATCGCCGGGATCGTCGGGATCGTCGGGATCGTCGGAATCGTCGGGATCGCCGGGATCGCCGGACTCGCGGTGAGTCAGCCGACGGCGACTGAGGAGTTGGCGAGAATGCGGAGGCGTTCGACGCCGTCAGCGCCGGTTGACAGGTCGACCACGGCGGCGACGGGCTGGCCTGCCCCGGTCACCATCTGCAGCGCTTTGCCCCCGGATGCCTGGCTCGGTAGCCCCCATCCGAGCACCGCGTAGCGGCTCGAGGGGTCGGCGGCGGCAACGACGGCCCCCTTGCCGATCGCCTTCCACACCAGTTCGGTGCGCTGCAAACCGGGCCGGGTCCCGGTGCGACCGCCGGCGACCTCGAACCACCAGGTGCATCCGGCGGCATCGCTGGCGCGGAAGGTGAGCGGCACACCTGGGGCGACGGAGACGTGATCGACGATGTCGATGAAGCCGGCCTCGACGAGCGCAACCCTGGCGAGTTCCCGCGCCGACCACCCACCGCGCACCGGATCGAGCGAACGGCCGCTGCCGGCAGGCACTGCGACACCGTCGACGGATTGAGCAACAAGCGCAACCCGCTGCTCGGCGGCAGCAACATAGGCAGCGTCGGTGTCGTAGCCGACGTAGCGCCGACCGGTGCGCACTGCGGCAACCGCAGTTGAGCCCGAACCCATGAACGGATCGAGGACGACATCGCCGACGTAGGTGTGCAGTTGGATCAGCCGCTCCGGCAGGGCGACCGGGAACGGAGCGGGGTGACCGACTCGGGTGGCACTTTCGGCGGGCATCTCCCACACGTCGAGGGTGGCTTCCATGAACTCGTCGCGGGTGAGGCTGCTTACCGACGGCAGGCCGCCCTTAGCCCGCCGCTTGGCATCGACGGCACGGTCGAACCGGCCCTTGCTGGCCACGATGATCCGCTCACTCACATCGCGCAGCACCGGATTACCGGGACGCTGAAACGAACCCCACGCACACGAACCTGACGCACCGCGCTGCTTCACCCACACGATCTCGCCGCGCAACAGCATCCGTA
>JAYURF010000162.1:0-2013 GCA_043756365.1 Acidimicrobiales bacterium | reverse complement strand
GCCCGCTCGACCGGAGGCTGCTCACCGCCTACCGGGCGTTGAAGCGGATGCACAAAGCGGCTCGCACCGCACAGGCGATCCGCCCAGACGGTGCAGATCGCGCTGCGGTACACCTTCAGCGCGCCTTCGATGCGTTCGCCTGAGCGCTGGGTGGCGCTGGGAGCTACCCAGCGGACACGTACTTGTCCTCACAGATCAAGCGTGGCGACGATCGTGCCGTTGACGTCGAGGATCTCGGCCGTGCCGTCGGGGGCTTCGCTGAATCCGTGCGCGCCCATGTAGGTGATGGATTGCCCGAGCACCACCATCGGCACATCGACGGGGTCGACGGCGGTGCCATCGGTTGCGGTGAGGCGAACCCGCAACGTTCCGGTGGGCTCCGATGGCCACTGCCACGTGGCCACTACAAACGTCGCAGTCGGCGTTGAATAGGTTCGCAGCGCGGGCGGCGGGTCCTGCAACGAGATGAACCCACCGCCGAAATTGTCGCCGACCAGTTCGAGCACACCTGGGCGGGTGCTCGCCTGCCAGCCCCGGCCGCCAGTGAGCGTGCCCTGGCCAATCTGCGTCGACAGCAGCATCGAGGTGTCGTCCACCTCAAGCTCTCCACGCTGGGATCGTTGCACGAGTTCGCTCCACTCGCCGGGCTCGGACTGGCGGGCACCTGCTACGAGGGCCAATAGCTCCTGCGGTGTCGTGGTATCGGCGAGCACGGTCGTCACCCGGCCGTCGTCGATCCACTGGGCGATCGCTCCGATGCCAGTGCCGGGCAGAGATCCGAGCGCGACCGATCGTTGGACGCCGGCTGGTGTGGTGACCACCGTGGTGCGCCCGATTCCGAGCTTGTCTGCGGCAGTCCAGGAAGGAAGCACCAACTCGGCGAGACGGGTCGCCTCAGGCGTGGCCGCAGCGGTCTGGACGCCGACCCAGCCTCCTCCCCGGCGGTCGAGGTAGCTGGCCGACGATTCGGGTGTGCCGATCATCGAGAGGGCGATGCCGCTCCACAGCGGAGCACCAAGCTGCGTCGGTAGCGCGAACAGTTCGAGGGGAGCACCCGGCGAAGTGAGGTCGCCATAGTCGATTGATCGGCCGGCGGTGACGGTGGTGGCGATGCGCACGAGTTCGTCGATCGACATGCCGAATCCGGCCATCTCGAACGGGGTGTCGTTGATCGAGGTGAAGTGCATCGTGAACACGCCATCGGCACTCGTGGACAGCAGCGCTGGACGGCCCCCGAGGTCGACCCGGACGGCATCGGCGACCAACGCTTCGTAGCCGCCCTGTCCGGCGGTGGAGGCGATGGCCAACCAGCGCCCGGCGGTACGGGTGGCGTCTGGTGTTGACCACAGATCGATGGAGCCGACTTGTCCGCTGGAATCGACCCCTGCCGGGTAGGAGTACACCCCGGTGAGCTGCAGGTCGTCGGAATCGCCGAGCAGCAAACCCGGTGTGGTCGGGGCACCGTCGACTTGCGGGAGGGTCGGCTCGACCGTGGCAGACTCGGCGACGACGATGTTCGTAGTGGCTGGCTCGGCACCCGCCGTGACGCCCGCCGTGGCGCCCGGTGCGCTGGTGGCCGGTGCGCTCTGCGGGGTGCTGTCCCAGGGGGCTGCGGCGATGATGCCGACACCGATCAGCGCCGTGACGATCACGGCGGCCATGGCCATCAGCCACGCCGATCGGGGTGGTTCGTCACCGAATTCGTCGGCCTGCTGGCCGTCGAAGCCGACGAAGGCGGCCATGTCCGACGCGCCGAAGGCTCCGTCGCGGGGCGTGACGAACTCGATCATTCCGCTTCCCGACTCGTGCGACGTCCGACCCACCTCGGCAGTCTCGCGCTGAACGAGGCGTCAGCGCTCGCCAGTCCCGGCTTGCGTGTCCGCTGGGAGCCACCGAGCGACAGGGAGCGGCCGACCGGTCACAACTCGAGCGTGGCGACGATGGTGCCGTCGGCATCGATGATCTCGGCAACGCCGTCGGCGATCTCACTGAAGCCGTGCACGGCGATGTACT
>JAYURF010000161.1:0-2019 GCA_043756365.1 Acidimicrobiales bacterium | reverse complement strand
AACCCGACCCGCAGCGAGAGCTCGCTGCGGCGAGGAATCCTGCACAACGCACACCAACTCGACGACGGTTCATGGGCATGGCGCTACGACCGGGGCACTCACGCCCGCACAGCCGACGACGACTCACCCGATCCCGTAGCTGGGCTTGCGGCCGGTGATGGCCTCGCCGCGACTGGGGATGGCCTCGCCGCGGCGATGTCGCCGCTGTGGGACGACTTCGCGCAACTCACGTGTCCGGTCGCGCTGGTGCGCGGGGCGTTGTCGCCGGTGGTGGACGACGACGACGTTGCCGAAGCGCTCCGCCGTAAACCTGCCATGCGGGTCCACGTCGTCGAAGCTGCCGGCCACAGCGTGCAAGGCGATCAACCCCTGGAACTGGCCCGCCTGGTCGGCGCGATGCTCGATCAGTGACCGGCGGCGACCGGAATCATTCCATCTGGGTCGGTGACGCGAGGCCCGACTGGTGGGTGTTCAGCGTGTCGACAACCAAGCCGTCGCGCAGTGCTCCGGGGCTGAACCGCCACCCCGATATCGCGCTCTGGTGGGCGAACCGCTGCAACACCATGGCTCCGGCCACGATGATGTCGGCACGCCCGGTGTCGAGGCCGGCGATCGTGGCCCGCTCGGCAGCCGTGGGGTGAGCGACAAGCGCAGCAATGATCGAGTCGAGCTCGCGGACGCTGAATCCGGAATGGACCGCAGAACCTGCGGCGCGCTGTGCGATCCGGGTCAGGGTTTCGGCGGTGCCCGACGACGCGAGTGTCAGCGTCGGGGCAAACAATGCCACGATCGTGCCGAGGTCGCCGATGGTGTCGTCGATCGTCTGCGCGCACATGGCGATCGACTCCGGAGTGACGACACCGTTCGGGAAGTAACGGTCGGTGAGCCTCACGGCGCCGAGGCGCATGCTGCGGGCAAGCTCGACGGTGCCGTGCTCGCCGAGCACCACTTCGGTTGAGCCGCCGCCGACGTCGATCAGCACGCAGCGTTGCTCGGCGATCTCACCGACAGCGGTGCCGGCGCCGAGGTAGATCAGCCGGGCCTCGTGCTCACCGGAGATCACCTCGACATCGATCCCGGTCGCGGCGCGGACGCGTTCGACGAAGACGTCGCGATTGCTGGCCTCACGAACGGCGCTGGTCGCCACGGCCCGGACCCGGGCACCGTGGCTGTCGGCGATCTGTTTCATCCGCAGCAGCGACGTCACACCGCGCTCGATGGCCTCGTCGGAAAGCTTGTTCATGGCGCCATCCGCGCTGTGTCCGAGCCGGGCCATGTCACGTCGCCGTTCGATCACCTCGAATGTTGCCGGCCCGAATGTTGTCGGCCCAAATGTTGCCGCCCCGGTCGAGGACTGACCCGGAACCACCGTGGTGCGAACGACCAGGAGGTGAATGCTGTTGGTCCCGATGTCGATCGTGGCGATCGGGCGCGTGCCGGAATCGGTGCTGTCGAGTTCGGTCACGGATACGCGAAAGGATTCAGGCGGGGATCCGCCGCTGGCAGGCGGAGAGGCCGCCGAGCACGCCGGTGCGGAACGAATCGATCTTTTCGAACGCGGTACCGACCTCGTTGGTCGAGCTTGTCTCGTCGCCCAATGCGATGGCGGTGATCACCGCTTCGTCGAGATCGCCCGAGCTGAGCAGGATCTCCTGGTTGGGGTTGTTGGCCAGGGGGAAGCCTTCGGCGTTGACCTCACCTGAGGGGACGATGTCGACGATCCAGGCGCCGACGAGGCAGTCGTTCAACAACTCGCGTGGCTCGCCCGCGAGGGAGCTGGACAGCGCGACCTGCACGGCGTCGCTGTAGGCCGACGCAATCGGGTAGCCGAACGACAAATCGCCGAGGCGGTTGTGCAGGTCCTGGACGAACACCTCGTCGTAGACGATCGTGTTGGTCGACGGGCAGTACGTCGCATCGTTGGTGAGCGCATCGGCGCTGAGCCCCTCGCAATCCGGGGCCGCGCCGCCGGGGACGAACGGCACGAGGGTGGGTGCGGTGAAGGTGATGCTGCTGCCG